>NZ_CAWNXG010000009.1:0-155877 GCF_963878145.1 Photorhabdus sp. S10-54
ATCGGAGCATTGTCGGCTTTTTGTTGGAGGTGGTATCAGGCTTAATTGCTTATACGTTCCAACCGAAAAAGCCGAGCTTAGGTTTACGTGCTCAGGAAATCGCAATGCTTAAGCAGAGTTGAGGTTAATTATATTAATTTTGCCAGATATAGAGGAAGAAATATGGGTAATACAGTAAAGATTGGCGATATTGGCACAGCGCATGGTGATTGTGAAGCGACACCGGTTATTTCGGGATCGACCAGTGTGAAAGTTGACGGTATTCCTTTAGCTCGTCAGGGCGATAGTTTGGCGCCGCATTCATCTCATTCACGAATAATTGCTGGCGGTTCCAGCACCGTTTTTGTTGATGGTAAACCTGCGGCGAGAACCGGTGACGCGGTGAGTTGTGGTGGAATTGTGATTGGTGGTGGTAGTGTTAATATTGGTTAAGGAAAAAATATGCTCTCAGTTACTATGGAGAGTGTAATTTGTGATTGCTAGAATTTGGCTCCCTGTATTCTCGTTCACCTCGGTCACATAGTTAGTTATGCATAGTTATCTATGCTCCCGGGGATTCGTTCCCTTGCCATCTTGATGCACTTTGAAATCCATAGGATATATGTATTTATTTCCTCTGCTTTCTTTTCTTTTTCTTGGTATTATTTTTTCTTTCTATTTTCGAATGCCTCTGGCGTAGGGCGTCATCCTGTTCAGCCAGTTTAAACACAGCTCCTTTATTAATAAACCAAAAAGACAAACAGGCCGTTTGGACAATAATCAAGCTCCAGAACAGGCGGATAATATCGTTTGTAAAGATTAAATAAATGACAGCGACACAGAGTAAATTAATAAAAGCAGAGGTTAATAGACTGATAACCAGTGTTTGAATAACCTGGCTAATTCCTGGTATTCGAGCAAAGGGAAGTAGGCATAACATTGCACCCACAGGGCCGAAAATCGCAGTAACGATTAAAATACCCGGATTATTACGGATGGCGTCAACAAATCCGAATAAATCAAATGGAATGGTAAACATGGGTTTTATCCTTGCATGGGGTTCAGCATTGGGCTAGGTTTATATCTTAATATCCGGGCGAAAATGATATTGGGAAACTGCCGGATCCCGGTATTGTAAAGGGCAACACTTTCATTAAAGAATTCACGTCTGTCTGCAATCTGATTTTCCAGCAGAGTGATCTGCGCTTGCAAATGTTGAAAAGGCGGCTGACTGATTAGGGCCGGATAATTCTTTGCAAGTATCAGAAATGACAACAACTGATGTGCTAATGTATTACCCATTTTCACCTTTTCATTGGTTGTTTTTGCACTGGGGTAGTTTTTCCTGATTTCTGCTAGTTGCAGAAAGAACGATTTTTCATGGGCCATTGCTTGTTCTGTTATTGCGATAAGCTGTGGAATTAAATCAACCTGTTTTTTCAGTAAAATATCAATATTGGCAAATGCTTTATCCCGGTATCTTTTTAACATAACGATTTTATTAAAAACGCCTATGAGATAACGAACCGCAATGATCAGGATGACGGCCAGAATAAGAAAAGTGAGAAGATATCCACCCATTGCTGTTATCTCTAAAATAACCATTTCAGTAATGGAGATTCACGATAAAAAACCGTTAAATGATGAGACTGATATTCATAAGGAACGGTCAGAATAAAGGCAATCAGAATTGCTGCGCTAATGACAGTAATTGCAAGATTACGGCGCATTGGCGCAACTTCATTCCAGGTGCCTAAATATCCCTTAGAGGCAATCCCCAGTAATCTGTGAGGAGCAGCCTGAGTAATAACAATTTGATCGTCTTTTTCAATAGCTGTGCCAATAATTAAATACTCTTCATTTGGAAATAACAAGTACTCTTGGTAAGAAACGGAATCGGTTTCATCGTTCTGATAAGAAGAAAAATTCACAAATGTCAACGTTTCTGGCGTTGCATCAATACGGACTGATCCTGAATCATCGGTCAAAGTGAATTGACGGATTTTTTCTTCCGAATGACGCAAAGAATAACGTTTATCGCCTTCTGAATCTTTTATGACATCATATTCATAATAACGATAGCCATAGCATAGCTTGTTACTCAGAGGACTTTTGAAGTGAGTTCCCGCTGTTATTTTTCCTTCTACTTCTACCAAGCCCATAGCGATTGAACGGATTTTTGAGGTAGGCAAAATCTGCTGAAATTTAAGGAATTTTTTTTCTGGTGTTGTTTTCAGACCGTTATAGATAAATAGTAATAAAATTAAGCCAAATAAGGCACCGGGTGAAACAAAAAAGGCAATCAGAAAAATGGCAATAGCCGCCGAGCCTAAAATCACTTTCCAAATTTCCTTGCTGGCAAATTTACCGGACTGCCGTGTTTGTCTATAATACTCTGCCGCGTTTTTCCCAAACGAAAAGATTAATACACAGGAAAAAACAAAAATAAAAGTAAAAAATAGCATAGTCATCATAAGGTTTACCATCTGATTTATTTAAATTTGATACCGTTATAGGCTTTTTCTTCCTGACAGATTTCTAATAAAGGCAGCCTCTGATAATGAAACATGCGGGCAAAAATCAGATCAGGGAACAGATAAATCGCCGTATTATACTCCGTTACTGCATCATTAAACATTTCGCGGCGATGAGCAATTTTATTTTCTAGATCCGTCACCGATGTTTGCAATTGTGAAAATTGGGAACCTGAAATTAGAGTCGGATAGTTTTCAGCTACGGCCAGTACAGATCGGAATGCATTGTGCATTTCATTGGAGGCTTTGATTTTATCTGTGAGGCTATTGGCATTAAGATATACCTGCCGTGCATCACTTAACCGAGTAAAAATATCACGTTCATGTTCCATAGACTTTTCCAGCACGGTCACAAGCTGCGGGATCTGTTCTGCACGCTGTTTTAAAATAACATCGATATTGGCAAATGTATTGCTTGTCTGTTCTTTCAGGGCAATCAGGCGATTATAAATTGTGATCCCCCAGCCGATAAGTCCTACAGCAATCAGAGAGATAATAATAGTGGTTATTGTCATCTTTTTCTCCACGAAAATTCGGTTATATTTATTGTTAAGTCATGCCCTCCCTGCTGATTTGCGTAGCATCAGGGAAGGAGCCCACTTTGTTTAACCTGCCATAATCATTTAAAAATGAAAATACAGAGGTATTAAGAATACTATATCGAGGGCAGATTTAATTCAATAAGTGAAATTTTTCAAAAGAAGATTTAATTGCACTTACTATGAGAATTCAAGGGATATTAAAGTTATCTTTGCTATTTTTTTACTAATCTGGTTTTTGCCGCCGTTTAACTTTGTTATATCCAATTGAATTATTGAGAAGATTTCCAGTCCCGATACTTTTTATAAATCGCTTTTGGTACCAGAAGAATTGGTATTGGTAACGGTTGATTTTGCATTGGTAAGACAAGGATAGCTTAAGAACTATGAAGGAGGGAAATGTCGCTTCCTGTCATGTAGGGTGTCAAGATTTGGGCCATTGTCTGGCGGTATGTAATATTTCCTCACGGTCTTGAATGGCTTCTGGCGTCCAAAATAATTGCATTACTTGGCCTCAAAACGGCGGAGTGTGGCTTTGCGGCGGGCTAAAAATTTAGCCTCGACTTGGTCGGCTGGCACTAGATTACCAGCATTGGCAGAAGCTTGGCCTATTTCTATTTGCCTGCGGAACCAAGCATCATGGGCGCTCGTTTCTTGTTGCTGACGCACGAAATCCCGCATGAAGTCACGTAGTAGTTGTGCACCTTTGCGATCGAGTGATTTTGCTGCTGCGGTAAAGTCATTTTTCAGGGCATCATCGACCCTAAAGGTAAAAGTAGTTTCGCTCATAGCTAATGATTCCACTGTAATGTGTTACAAAGTAAGTATAGTGTAGTACTTAAGTGGGTAGAATACTACCAGAAGGATGGTAAAATATAATATTTAGATAAAATTAAATCCGAAATAGTGTCACCTATTTGTAAAAAATTTATTATTGTCTCTTATTTATTCTCGTAAATAATATTGTGAATTGTTTATTTAAAATATCTTTAATAAGTAAGATGATATATTGATAAGTCTTAACTAAATTAATAAATGAAAATGATAGTCATTATTTTTAATTCTGGCTTGTTAAAGCTTAAAATTAATGTACCTTGATGATTAAATTATTTTGATGTCTTGGTGGTAATGTTTTGTTAAAATATAATTTCATTTAATATAACCAAGTATTAACCACAATGAATAGTTAATACTTGGCAATAAAATAAATAACCAAGTTAAAATAAATTACATATATACCAAATGGATTTCAAGATGCATCGCGACGGCAAGGGAGCGAATCCCCGGGAGCATAGATAACTATGTGACCGGGGTGAGTGAGTGCAGCCAACAAAGAGGCAACTTGAAAGATAACGGGTATATTAGAGTTTCTCTCCATTAACGGCTGACCAATGATAAGGTTGCAGTTCACGTATGGCTTTAAATAACAGTTCATTTTTATCATTAGTCACCGCGGCTTTTACTGAGCCTCCCCAATGAACCAAACGCTCCTGACATATTCCACATGGCGTCAAAATGATATATTCACAGCCGTCATCTTCACGGTAGAGACATAAAGAGTGTGTCACCGCTTCATTCAGTTTATGGGCTTCCAGATAAGCGCCAACTTCCATACAAAGGGATAATGCGTCAATTTTGGTATCAGGGGCAATGCTGGTTAAGATTTTTCCCGATTCTGTCCGTACTGCGGCAGCGCCACCCCATCCTTTAGGGTATCGTTTTTCAATTAAGTTAACTGCGGCATTATATAACTCTTGTTCTATATTCATTAATTTATTACTCCGCTCTAATGAGCTTATTTTTTTTCTATGTTAATAACATCTTTAAAAATAAGCGGTTAGTTGATAATAAAATGCGCTTGTCTTTTTCTTATCGACAGGAGTATAAAGCAATACGATTTATGTTGTATAGAATACTTATAATTTTTTCAGATCAATTCCGGTTTTAAAAATGCCTTTAAATAACCATTCCACTGATAATGACCGCCAGTCGATTAAATAATTCACTAAACATACGCTCGGTAAATGGCGCTAACATCGGGATTAAAAGCGTGAGTACCAATATACCGGTAGTCAGCGTTAACGGAAAACCGACCACAAAGATGGAAAGTTGTGGTGTCATCCGGTTTAAAATCCCCAATGATAAATTCAGTGTTAATAATAGTGTTATCAATGGTAGAGCCAGCATCATGCCGTTGATAAATATCATACTGGCGCTTTGTGCTAGCAGTAAAAATCCTTGAGCGCTGAGTTGCAGTGGTTGTACCGGAAGAATCTGGAAGGTGTCTGCCAGAACCGATAATAGCCATAGGTGACCATCAAAGGCCAGAAATAACAGTAAAGTCAAGAGGTTAAAGATTCGTGCCAAAATAGGCATATTGGGGCCGCCGGAGGGATCAAAAAAGGTAGCGAATGAAAGCCCCATCTGTAAACCAATTATTTCACCGGCGTGACGCACGGCTGCAAAGGCAATTTGCATTGTCAGGCCAAGTGATGCCCCAATTAAGATTTGCTGGAGCATCACCCAGAATGCCGCAACAGAGAAAATAGGCACTTGCGCAGGTTGCAGGTTTGGCATCAAGAGCAGTGTTACCATCACGGCTAGTCCAATCTTAACTTTCTTAGGCGCCTGTTTTTCACTGAATAATGGCGCAGTACTGAACAGCGCAAGCACCCGAACCAGCGGCCAGAAAAATTCACTGACGAACTGGATCAGCATTTCACTGTTAAAAGAGATCATAACTAGCCAATTATCACCGGTATGCTGCTGTAGAGTTCACGCATGTAGTCCAGTAATAGGTTTAGCATCCAAGGGCCGGCGATAACGGTAGTGACAAATACCGCCAGAATTTTGGGAATAAATGAGAGTGTCATTTCGTTAACCTGTGTTGCAGCTTGCAATAAGCTCACAATTAAACCACATAATAAAGCCGCTAACAGCAACGGCGCAGCTAGCGCCAATGCGACTTTCATGGCTTCTGTTCCCAATGCCATGACTGATTCAGGAGTCATAATGTTTGCCTCTTTTCAGGTCAACCGTAAAAACTTTGTGCCAGAGAACCCAGTAGTAATTGCCAGCCGTCAACTAAGACAAATAGCATGAGTTTAAAGGGCAGTGAGATGGTTGCAGGGGGGACCATCATCATCCCCAACGCCATCAATACGCTGGCGACCACTAGGTCAATAATCAAAAATGGAATAAACAGGGTAAAACCAATCTGAAAAGCGGTTTTCAATTCGCTGGTAATAAATGCCGGCATTAATACTCGCATAGGAACAGAATCGGCGGTTTCAAACGGCGGTTGATCAGCAAGACGTGCAAACAGCGCTAAATCGTTTTCCCTTGTCTGACGCAACATAAATTGCCGTAACGGCTTGGCGCCATTTTCTAACGCGGTTTCCAGACTCATTTTATCTTCACTGAAAGGCAGATAAGCATCTTGATAAACTTTATCGAAAACCGGTGACATAATGAAAAACGTCATAAATAACGCCAGTCCAAGTAAAACCTGATTCGGTGGCGCCGATGGGGTACCTAAAGCATTACGCAGTAAACCCAACACGATAATAATGCGGGTAAAACTGGTCATCATGAGTAAGGCTGCGGGAATAAACGTCAGCGCGGTAATGAAAACTAATGTTTGAACCGGTAGTGACCAACTCTGCCCACCGTTTGCCAGCGGTTGACTGATGATGCTCGGTAACTGTGCCGCGGCATCTATCGGTAAAATAAGCGCAGCGAGTATCATCCCCAGGCGGCATGACAATGCAAACTTATCCCTTATAAAGAGAGAACTACTTTTTTTCATCATCTTTGCCTTGTCGCATCAGCGTATTTTTTAAAATCTGACCAAATAGTGCCGGTTTTATAGTTTGTTCTTCGGTGGTATTACGGTGGGATTCAGGTATTGGCATCTGGTGTAATAAATTAATTTGCTGAGCAGTGACACCTAATACCAGCCAGTTATCTTCAACTTCGACAATGACGACACGTTCACGTTGCCCCAGAGAGCAACTGGCTTTGATACTCAATTGTTGCTGAGTTTTCCCTTTGTTGGAAAACAACCCTATACGGCGTATTAGCCAAGTGAGGGTGAAAATCAATAGCAACACCCCCGCCAGTGCACTGCTGACCTGCATCAACGTCTGACCTGCGGGAAGTGGCGCGGATGTGGCGACTTGAGTAACCGCTTGGGTTTGCGCGGCAGAACCTGCCGCGCCATTATGCAAAGAGGGCTGGAAAGCCATATTAACGACTCAGGCGACGCATACGTTCAGAAGGGGTGATGATATCAGTGATACGGATACCGTATTTATCGGATACAACCACAACTTCACCCTGAGCAATCAGATATCCATTGATTAAAATATCCAACGGCTCCCCGGCAAGGCCATCAAGAGAAACTACTGAACCTTGAGATAATCTCAGCAGTTGTTTGATGGTCATTTTTGTCCGACCCAATTCTACGGATAATTTGACCGGTATATCCAGAATCAGGTCGATATCCGATAAGTGAGCCAGTGTATCCTGAGGCTCCAGAGATTCAAAAATTGCCGCGCTGCTGTCCGAGGTTTGTTGTTGCGCGGCCTGTTGTTCCAGAGCTTCTGCCCACATATCTTCGGCAGATCCGGTTGAAGCGGTATCTGTGGGTTGCTTAGCATCACTCATTGGGCTGTTCCTCATCCAGAGCATTTAAAACAGGGTTAATAAGATGTTCGACACGCAGGGCATATTGCCCGTTTAATGTTCCGTACTGACTGGTGAGCACGGGCACACCATCAACGTGAACGATCAGGCGTTCGGGTTTATCAATAGGTAAGATATCGCCCGGCTGAAGTTGCAGGATTTTTGACAGCCTCAGCGGGATATCAACAAAGTTAGCGACCAATTCCAGCTCTGAATGCTGAACCTGTTTTACCAGGCTTTCTCGCCACAGGCTGTCTTCTTGCCGGGCATTTTCTAATGGTGGATTGGTCAGACGTTCCCGTAGTGGTTCGATCATGGCAAACGGAATACAGATATTAAATTCACCACTCAACGCACCAATTTCCACTTGAAATGGCGTTGTCACCACAATATCGTTCGGTGATGTTGTAATGTTGGTGAATTTCACCTGCATTTCAGAGCGAATATATTCCACTTCAATTTTGAAAATGGCGCTCCAGGCATCACGATAGGAATCCAACGCCATGCGTAACATCCGGTTAATCACTCGCTGTTCAGTATGGGTGAATTCACGACCTTCCACTTTGGTCGGGAAACGTCCGTCACCACCAAACAGGTTATCTACCGCGATGTAAACCAGGCTTGGTGCAAATGCAAACAGCGCTGTTCCTCTTAGCGGTTTCAGATGAACCAGATTAAGGTTGGTCGGTACTGCCAGGTTACGGGCGAATTCATGATAAGGCTGAATTTTTATTGCGCCGACGGTAATGTCAGGACTACGGCGGAGCATGTTAAACAACCCCATCCTAAAATGACGAGCAAAGCGTTCATTAATAATTTCCAGTGCTTGCAGACGTTCCCGAATAACACGACGTTGGGTATTGGGATCATAAGGGCGAACCTCATTTTCCCCGGACGCGGTATTTTCTACGTCGTCACTGGCACTGTCGCCATTGAGCAGAGCATCAATCTCTGCCTGTGAAAGAATATTGTCACTCATGGTGATTATCGCAGAATAAACGTGGTAAACAGCACATCGGTGATGACCTGATCCGGTTCACCGGGTACCAAGGTTGGGCGAAGTGTTTGCTTGATGTCGTCCATCAGACGCAATTTACCGCTGTCATGAGCCAGATCGGCCGATTTTTGGCGTGATAATAGCAACAACATACGACTACGAACTTCCGGCAGATACTCGTGGAAACGCTGGCGAGTTTTTTCATCAGCTAAACGTAAAGTCACACCAATGTAGAGCACTCGGTCAAAGTGATCTTCATTGTCGATCAGGTTGACGGTGAAAGGCTCCAGAGTCATAAAGACAGGGACTTCTATGGCTTTGGATGCCGTGGAGTCACTCTCTTTTGCCTGTTTAAGCGCCCACCAACTGTATCCCCCGATGGCGGCGCCGATAACGGCAATCAGTACTAACAGTATCATCCCAAATGGATTTTTGCGTTTATGCTCGTAGCTATAGTCAGACATGGACAGACAAATTCCTGTTTTTGTTGCGGATAAGTGTCCACGCATTCCGTGGTGGGCTGACTTATCCATCAATATCGATAATCATTATCCCGCGTATTTCCGCAGGCAATAGCTGGAACAAACGGGGAAAAAACGACTAACTCGTTCGTTTGTTATGAAGCTACTTTCCACTATCAGGCGAAAATATCCACACCTCCTCGGGCGGACGCGAGTTGATGAGGTGTTAAATGTACTGTGGATTCAGTGGCTGAGTGATTTTCTGAGGTGGCATCAGCATTGCGGCTTGCGGTTCCGCCTGAATGTTGTGAATCAGAGCGTTGTTCTTGTTGCCATGGGCTAGCGTTGTCACTGCTGACACTGCTTTGGGTCAGTTGAATACCACTTTCTGCCAGTGCGTGGCGAAGTCCAGGTAATGCCGCTTCCAGTGCCGCCCGGACATGGCTGTGAGCCGATGCCAGATGTAATTGTGCTTGATTATCTTCAACGGACATGCGGATTTGCAAGGCACCTAGCTCTTGTGGATGCAGGCGTAACTCTGCCTGTTGCAGGCCGTTGCGGTTGAATAAAATGATTTGTTGATTTAATTGTTGTTGCCACTCTTCACTACCCAATTGGGCATTCAGTAAGGGGGTAGAGGCACTGGATAACTGAAACTGGGCGGTCTGATTGTGCCCTACGGAGAGCAGGGGAGAGGTTGCCACAGAGGAGATTTGCCCGGTTTGTTGATTTTCAGTGACTGCTGGCGCGGGCTGGATCTCAGCTTGAGCGGTAGTTTGAGTTAGTGCTGATTCACGTGGATGAGGCTGAGTTGCAGTTTCATGCTGGATAGTTGCGACAGCAATCTTGGGTTTTACCGAAGAATTTTGCCCAAATCCGTTTTCAGGTTTGGTTTTAAAAAAGGCTTCTGCTTTTTCTTCTTCCTGTTTTGGTTGTTCTGCAATCGCTGTCAGAGGATTCTCTTCAGTCGATAATCCTGTAACGACCAATTCTTTAACGCTAATTTGACGGTTTTTATCATTATGCTTAACGAGTCCGTCAGGTTGGAGGCTACTTTTCTGGTTTTCTGATTTGATGGCTAACCCGGATAATTGTATGGGTAAACTTGCCGCCAGCTCTTCTGCTGACATGAGTTTCTCATCAACAGCAACCGGTTGTTTGTTTGCATCTACTTTTACATCGAGGGGAATCAGCGAGGAGGTAATAGGTTCCGTTGGTATTTCATTTGAGGTAGATAATTCATTTGCGATAGACAATTCGTTTGGGACAGACAATTCGTTTGGGACAGATAATAGTGGCGACAAATCGTGGTCTGTATCATCTATAATCTTTTCTCCTTCTTTGGATGATATTTTTCCTGGTTTGGTCCCGCCTTTCTGCGCCAGTTCGGTTTCCAGATTAAGAAACTGAGCAAAAGCCGAAGGTTGATCGGCATCAGTGAGTGAATTGCTGCGCGGTGGTTGATTTTCTGTCGGTTTCAGGTCGGCAGGCAAAAGAGTGAGATTCATTATTTATTTCTCCGTTGTGCGCTACGTTGGGCATACTCATCCATCTGTTTCTGTTCCGTTCTGTTCTGATGTAATCTTCGGTTGTTATCTGCCCGTTGTTGCAAAGTATCGAAGGCATTAAGGCGCTGTTGTTTTTCCCGCCACTGTGATAAAGCCGTATCAAGCCGCTGTTGCCATTGATTAAGCTGCAATTTGTGCTGTTCAATCGCTTTTTCCAGCGTTTTCATGAATTGCTGATAATTTTGCCAAGTGGTACATGGCATACCATTACTCAATGTGTCATTTAGGCGTTCTCGGTATTCATCCTGATAGCCCATCAACGTTGCGAGTTGTTGCTCCATTTGCTGATAGTTCTGACGAACTTGTGCTAAGTGAGTGGCGGCTTTTTCCACTGCATTTTGTGCAAGGTCACGCAAGGTTATGAGAGGTGATTGTTGCTGCATCTTATTCCTCGCTTTAATGGCAACACCCAGAAAATCGTTACGTTATGTAGGTAACAACTGTTGTAATTGAATGCAGGCAGCTTCATATTCACTACGCTCTTCAATATCTTGCTGTAGAAATTGTGCCATGTAGGGATAAAGCTCAATGGCTTTGTCCAATAGCGGATCACTGCCAGCCGCATAAGCACCGACGTTAATCAGATCACGGTTACGCTGATAGCTTGCGAGTAGTTGTTTGAACTGCTGTACCCGCCGGTAGTGCTGCTTATCAATGAGCGCGGTCATTGCGCGGCTGATAGAAGCTTCAATATCAATCGCCGGGTAATGTCCTGATTCTGCCAGCGAACGGGAGAGGACGATGTGACCATCGAGAATTGCTCGGGCAGCATCGGCTATCGGGTCTTGCTGATCATCACCTTCGGTGAGTACGGTATAGAACGCGGTAATCGAGCCACCGCCATTCACCCCATTGCCTGCACGTTCCACGAGTGCCGGAAGTTTGGCGAAAACCGAAGGCGGGTAGCCTTTGGTTGCAGGAGGCTCGCCAATGGCTAGGGCAATTTCACGTTGCGCCATGCTGTAGCGGGTCAATGAATCCATAATTAGCAATACATGTTTACCCCGGTCACGAAAATCTTCAGCGATACGGGTAGCGTAGGAGGCGCCTTGCATGCGCAACAGAGGTGAGATATCGGCGGGTGCGGCGACAACCACTGAGCGGGCTAAGCCGGCGGAGCCAAGGATGTTTTCAATGAAATCTTTAACTTCGCGGCCACGTTCACCGATCAAACCAACGACAATCACATCAGCCTGTGTGTAACGTGCCATCATGCCAAGCAGAACACTCTTACCGACCCCGGAACCGGCAAACAACCCCATACGCTGCCCACGGCCTACGGTCAGTAGGGCATTAATCGCTCGTACACCGACATCCAGTACATCACTGATTGGTGTACGTTGCAGTGGATTGATTGGCGGTGTGGTGAGTGGGGCACGATAGCCGGTATCTGGCGAAGGAAAACCATCCAGTGGACGACCGGCGCCATCCAAAACTCGCCCTAACAGTTCCGGGCCAAGTGGTAACTGGCGCCCACTGCCACAATCTTCACTGTATGGGCGGGCGTATACCCGGGCGCCGGGTACAATCCCTTCCAGATCTTCAAGTGGCATGAGGAGAAGTTTTTCGCCATTAAAACCGACAACTTCACTTTCAACTTCTTCAACATTGCTACCGTTTTGTCGCTCAATCAGGCAGGTTGCTCCGAGAGGCAGATGTAAACCCGTTGCCTCCATCACCAGCCCGGTCGCTCTGGTCAGACGTCCATAACGACGCACTGGTGAAGTTTTCTCCAGTTTCTGCTCAAAAGCATCCAGTGTCGCTAGCCAGCGCCCGAGTCTTGCTGTCATTACAATTCCCCCGGTGCGGCCAGCCGGCATAACTCATGCCAGCGGGTTGCCAAACTGGCATCCAAATCGCCTTCATCGGCACTAATTTTACAACCACCGGGATGCAGTTTGTTATCTGCCAGTAAGCGCCAGCCGTGTAATGAGAGCGTGTTGCCTAATTGTTGTTCAACCATTGGCATATCTCGTGGATGAACCCGCAATTGGGGTTTTCCACTCAACATTGGCTCCTGTTGAATAAATTCACGGATCTGATTGAGCAGGGCAGTGCCATCACAAATCGCCGGTTGACCCAAGATCTGTTTCGCCGCGGTCAGTGACAGTTGCATCAAGCGGGATGCAATGATCGTGTCAAGCCCTTCCAATGAATGTTGGAAATCCGCTAGCAGATTTTGCCACTGCTCGGTGATAGGTTGCTGCTGCTGAATGGCATCTTTTCGCCCCTGTTCCAAACCGGCTTCTAAGCCGGCTTGGTAACCTTTTTCATAACCTTGCGCTTGACCTTCGGTAAATCCCTGTTCATGGCCTGCTTGTCGAGCCTGTTCTTTCAGGTTATCCAGCATTACCGCTTGTTCAAGGATTTCATTGTGCTCAGAGTCTTCCTGTGAGTCATCTACGGGCTCTGGTTTGGTCCGTAGTTTTTCCCACTGTGTGAGTTCGTTTGGTTTCCAAGGTTGCCAGTCAGCATTGTTTAACTTATCAGACATAGCTATCGTCGCCACCATTTAGGATAATCTCACTGCTTTCTGCCAGACGACGAACAATAAGCAGAATCGCTTTCTGTTCGCTTTCCACTTGCGACATCCGTACCGGACCACGGTTTGCCAGATCATCGCGCATAATCTCTGCGGCACGTTGAGACATATTGTTGAGGAAATGATCGCGTAGTTGCTGGTTGCAGCCTTTCAGTGCAATGAGCAGAGAGTCGGTAGTGATTTCCTGCAACAGGCGTTGGATACTGCGGTCATCCACATCAATGAGGTTTTCGAACAGGAACATTTCATCGATGATTTTTTGTGCCAGTTCATTATCGTAGGCACGCATGGCTTCGATAACATTCTCTTCTTGCTGACTTTTCATCAGGTTGATAATTTCAGCCGCAGTACGAACGCCACCCATTTTGCTACGCTTGAGATTCTGACCGTCTAACAGGTTATTGAGCACTTCTGTCAGTTCAGCCAGTGCCGCCGGCTGTACGCCACCAAAAGTTGCGATACGTAGCATGATGTCGTTGCGTAATTTGTCATCAAACAGCGCAAGGATATCGGCTGCTTGTCCACGATTTAAGTGAACCAAAATGGTGGCGATAATCTGTGGATGCTCTTCACGGATCATATCGGCTGCCATTTGAGGTTCCATAAAGTTGAGGGTCTCAATACCGGTGGTGGTTTCACGGGATTCGAGAATATCCTCAAGCAGACTAGAAGCGCGTTCTTCACCTAGCGCTTTAATTAACACTGAGCGCAAATAGTCACTGGCGTTGATACTCAGTGCCGCATACTGGCCGGCATCTTCTTCAAACTCTGCCAATACATCCACCAGTTGCTGGTTAGAAATTTGGCGCATGCCTGCCATTGTGATACTGAGTTGCTGGACTTCCCTGGAGTTCAGGTGTTTAAACACCTCGGCCGCCTGATCTTCTCCCAGGGTCATTAACATGACGGCGCTTTTTTCTGTTCCGTTCAGGCTCATTGTTCGTTACTCATCCATTGACGGATCACCAGTGCCACTACGCGAGGATCTTTTTCTGCCAGCTCGCGAATGCGTTGGCTTTGAATTTCAGCACTGACTCGTTGACGCGTCAGTTTCTGGCGCGTTTTTTCATCCATTTCTGCACTAGATTCAGTCAGTTGTTTTTTCTGAACTTTCTGTGCTTCAAGGGCGGCTTTTTCCGCAGCGCGTTTTTTGGCAAGTTGAGGAACAACCATTTTGCGCCATAGCAGCCATGCCACCAGAATCAATAGCAGGTAGCGGCCAAAATCGAAGGCTTTTTCCAGCAGAATTGGGTTCTGCCAGACAGGAATAACCTCGATGTTTTCTTTGCTTTCAGTAAATGGCGTGTTAACCACATTCAAGCTGTCGCCACGTTCTTTAGAAAAGCCCATCGCTTCTCTGGTCAGCGCTTCTATTTTTGCCAATTGCTCAGGGGTTAGTGCCTGAGTTTCCGGGCCATTTTTGCCTTCTACCGTGGCATAATTGACGACAACGGCGACAGATAAGCGTTCAACACCGCCGGCTTGTTGTTGCACATGGCGAATAGTCCGGTCCACTTCATAGTTTGTGGTTTCGTCACGGCGGTTATTGCGATTACTGTTGACCGTGCGTTCGTTACTACTACCGGTGGATGAGGTTTTCTTATCGCTCTTGTCGTTTTTGTTGTTCTCTTTGGTATTTGGTTTATCAATCGGCGCACTCGGTGGAGGGCTCGGTTGATTGGAAAGCGCACCGGGAATACCGCCAACCTGAGGGCCGCCACTCTGTTCGCTCTCGCTTAACTGTTTTGAGCGAACCGCCGCCTGATTTGGTGGCTGATTAGGTTTATATTCTTCCGCTGTCTCTTCACGACGTGAAAAATCCACCTGTGCCGTCACTTGTGCGTGAACGTTACCACGACCGACAACCGGAGCCAGAATCGCTTCAATACGATGTTGGAAGCGGTTCTCTACTTCCTGAATGTATTTCAGTTGACTGGTATTGAGATCGCGTCCGGTAGCATCGGCTTGGGTCAACAGACGTCCGGCCTGATCAACGATGGTGACATTGCCCGGCGGTAAGCCGGCGACACTGCTGGAAACCATATGGACAATGGCGTTTATCTGGCCTTCATCCAGGGTCCGGCCTTGCAGTAATCCAACGGTCACGGAAGCTGAGGGCGATTTCTGTTCACGGACAAACAGCGAGGGTTTGGGGAGTGCAAGGTGAACACGGGCATTTTGCACCGGCCCTAAAGATTCAATGGTACGTGACAGTTCACCTTCCAATGCCCTTTGGTAGTTAACTTGCTCACTGAATTGGCTGATCCCAAACTTTTCTTTATCGAGTAGTTCGAATCCAGCAGCTCCACCCTTAGGCAGCCCTTGTTGCGCCAATCTTAGCCGTGTCTCATGCACCTGTTCGGCAGGGATCATGATAGCAGCGCCATTTTCGGCAAAACGGTAAGGGATATTTAATTGGGTTAATTGTGTGACAATATCGCCACCATCTTTATCGCTCAGATTACTGTAAAGCACCCGATAATCGGGGCTGCGTAACCACAGGAAAAGGGCAATGACAATCGCAACGGCTGCGCTGCCGGCAACTAATAATGGTACTTTAGGATCAGCTTTTATCTGGTTAATGATAGCACTGAAACCTTTAGTTTGATTTTCAACGTCGGTTGTTGCGGCACTCATAGACGATCCTTGCCTTGCTGTTCAACATGAATACTAAAAGCGTGGCGTAACAAAACAGACTCCCCATACGCAAGCGAAAAAATTCTTCCTATTTTCAGTTTTGTCATTATTCGCTGTTCACTCATCTTTTAATGGCACAATAAGCCCAGACTTTTTACTTTAATTACCCGCTTTAGATCGAGAGGGCTATGTTAGGGTGGCAGTCTAAAAATATGCCGTATATACCCAATAGATTTCAATTTGCAGCGCGGCGGCAAGTGAACGCATCCCCAGGAGCATAGAGAACTATGTGACTGGGGTAAGTGAAAGCAGCCAACAAAGCAGCAATTTGAAGGATGAAGGGTATAAACTTTGGGTTAATATGGCATTGAATTGAGTAGGTTATAGGGGTGGTTTAACACGAGGTTTTTATGTCAATTCAGGCAATTGAAGGCGTGCTGCAACTGATGCAAGCTCAGGCGTCACAGGCAGCAAGTATCGCAAAACCAATACCATTGCAGAGTGGATTTGCCAGTCAACTGATGGCGGCTGTTGGTAAAATTAATCAGACACGTTTGAATGCCACAAAACAAACTCAGGATTTTACACTAGGTGTACCCGGTGTTGAATTGAATGATGTTATGGTGGAGATGCAGAAATCCAGTATCGCTTTGCAAATGGGAGTCCAGGTAAGAAATAAGCTGGTGGCTTCTTATCAGGAGATTATGAATATGCCGGTGTAGGTATTAATTTATTGATATCTATTGTTAGTAAGACAGATCGCGAGTGTCGTGGATAAATTCCGCGGCGCTGCAAACAGGACATTCCATCGGTTTTATTTCTGGTCTTTTGTGTTGAGAGCTAATCCATAGCTCATACTGAGATTGCATTTCTGTCCACATTTCAGTACTGCCCATTTTGTTATAATCAGCCCCTTTTAGCGGATGAAGTTTCCAACTCGGAGCGTTCATATTATCTGGTTTTTTAGCCGTGTTTATTGCGGTTAACTGAATTTGCAATGTTACCGCATGTTTTGGTTGAATACTTGTTGTAGTTAGCGGTTTAATTAAGTGTTGTAAAACTCATAGTCAATAAAATATTTAAGGTGTCACGGTTTCGAATAATAATTCTCAACTCTATTTTATGAGGTTAATGTTAACTTATTGATAAGTATCAAAAAACGATAAGGAGAATGAACAGCATATCCTGTTATAATTAAATCTTAAGTTTTATGCTGGTTGCATTAATTCATAAAAATTTACTGAATGTTTAATGATAGATTGAAAGTTAAATCATGTGGTTTAATTTTTAATTATTTATACCCGTTATCTTTCAAGTTGCCTCTTTGTTGGCTTTTGTTGGCTGCGCTCACTCACCCCGGTCACATAGTTATCTATGCTCCCGGGGATTCGCTCCCTTGCCGTCGCGATGCATCTTGAAATCCATAGGGTATATAGATATAAGGAAATAATATTTCTGAAGTTATGAAACCTGAGAATGAATGCCCGTTTGATCCTAAGCAATATGAATGTCACAGTGTTATCGCTCCGGTTGGTTCTTTTTCTTGGGCTTTAATTCAATTAAAACTACGTAAGCGTGTCGTTCGTTCTGTTTGGAGCGATAAGAATATGTATTTAGTTATTATCCCTCGTGTGAATGATTTAACTGTGGAAGAAGGAAGTGCCTATGCTGTTGATGGTGTCGCTGTTGGTACTAAATATGATTACTTAACGCATATCGATTTATGCAATGAGCACGGCAATTTTGTACCGTGGCAGCCAACACAAGAAGATATGATGGCTTGTGATTGGGAATTAAATATTGATATTTCAGTCCCTTATGAATACATGTTGGTTTTCGATGCAACGCCATATGAAATTTCGAAAAAAGAATCATATAAAGAATGGGGGGATCATAGTAATAAAAATTTAGTTACGATTGAAAACAATATAAGCAATGGGAATGAAACTGTTAGTGGTTTTTATTGGAAAGAAAGCGAAGATCTTATTTTTGGGCATACATTAGATATAAATTTGACCGAATTATCTATATACAAAGACCATCTGACAAGTGTTACAAATAAAAAACTAACAATTACAGTGGATGGAGTCAAATACCATCTTGGGCATCGTATAAAAGAGTCAGTTTATTATTCTCCACAATATAAAAGTAGTGAAGCTGAGAAAATAGGTGATCTGTTAAAACAAATAGATAAAACCTTCCGTTTTTACTGTAATTGGCATGATTAATTTATATAGCTGATTTTTTTCAACCTTGGCAAATGCTCTGTATCTTAGTCAGAGTTCTGGTTAAGAGACGGGCAACTGGGGGGATTCTTCGATATATCAGTAGTAAACTTAGAGTTTACAACTAAATATCTGGAATTTTTGTATTGCTAGATTATTCAAGGCTGCGCTCCGGCGTGGTCTTTTTATTTTTCACAATCAACTTAAATCACAGGGCTACATATAACAGCTCATTAATGCCTATTGGTCGTGATGGGGGAGAATATGAAGACGAAGGGCAATCCTGATTTGTAGATCGGAATACTACAAGGTTTTAAAGACATCCTAAACCAAGCTCACAAAACGGGTAAATAATGGTGATGAGAGTACATCACCTTTATTTCTCGATTACTTTTGTTCCGTAGAATTCATAAGAGTATAATAGGGTTCAACAGGGAATTGGCCGTAGCTATCATTTAATAATTGCTGTTGGCTTGCTTGTTTGATGAGTTTACTTAATTCATCAAGTCTTTGCTGTAGTAGTTTTTTAATCTCATTTTCATTATCTAAAATTATCTGCAAAATGTTGGTCATTTTTTGCTGTAACGAAAGAGAAACAGTCGATGATATTGAAGAGTGGCTGATCACTTCTACTGCTTTGAGGTAGGTGATTTCCATATCAACAAGTTCATCCCATTTTTCATTTTTAGCTAAATTAAGCATTTGCTCACTTAAACTTAGGATCCGTTGGTAAGCTGACAAAAGATCCATTTCATTATCCATTAAACAATATCCTGACTGGCGTTGTAATGAGGGCCAATTTGCCGCCAAGCGTCTGAAATCTCGGTGAGTAACTTTATTACTTCGGTAATGGCTGGCTCATCATTGCGTAAATTAGCGTGGAGTAAACGTTGGGTCATATAGTCGTAAAGGGAAGCGAGATTGTGTGCCAGCTCTCCACCTTTTTCATTATCTAACCCCTGTTTGAGGCCATTATCGATGATATTGATCGCTTTGGAAATAGCTGCGCCTTTTTCTGCGATATTACCTTGTTCCATCAGAATAATTGCTCGACGTAGGGCGCTAAGCGCCCCGTTGAACAAAATCTGAATCAACTGATAGGGGGAGGCGTTCATAATTTCGCTCTCCACATCTATCTGGGCATATAATTGACTTGCCGAACGTTGATACATAATTTCCTTTAATTATCTTATTGTCTGTAGCTGTGATAGGAAGTTACCGGTTTTTCCCAAGGAAGAGACCATTTTATCCAGTTGTGAAAATTGGCGTTTATAACGTTCAATTGTTGCGTTAATAGTGTCTTTCGTTCTGTCTACTTGTTTCTCAAGGGTTTTTAGATGCTTGTTAATGCCATTAGTCGCGGTAACTAAGGTACCTTCATGGCTATCCAGAGCATCTTTTAATAGCTTATGTGTCTGGGTGGCAAAACCCGTTTCTTTACCGTCACCCATAAAGAATGCTTTCACATTAGCCGGTTTTTCTTTTAGATTTTTTTCCAGTTTTTCGTTATCAATTTCCAGCTTGCCGTCAAACTTTTGTTTAATGCCCAGTTTATTCAGGGTTGGAATATCATTGACCTTTTGAGAGCTGAAAATTTGGCTTCTTAGCTGGTTCTGTATTCCGCGTAATGTGCTGTCACCTAATAAAGCACCATTATCTTTCGACGGTTCTTCACCCTGTTTTACTGGCTTATATTTGGTCAGCGAATCAAACGTTGTTTGCAACTCATTATAAGCATCAACCCAGTTTTTAATCGCCTCTTTCATCGGCTCAATATCACGGGATATGAC
This sequence comes from Photorhabdus sp. S10-54, assembly GCF_963878145.1. Lineage (NCBI taxonomy): Bacteria > Pseudomonadati > Pseudomonadota > Gammaproteobacteria > Enterobacterales > Morganellaceae > Photorhabdus > Photorhabdus sp. S10-54. The sequence continues at coordinate 19,959 of NZ_CAWNXG010000009.1, forward strand.
CAGTATTTCTGGATTATGTTCCTCAGGCTTGTCTTTATCATGGGTTATTTTTTTCAGATCTAGTTTAACGCCTTCGGGTGCATCGGTAATATGGTTTGTTTGACGCTCAATTTCGATGTTGTTAACTTTCAAGAGTGCATTTTTAGCTTTGACTGTTTCAGTTAGTTTACTTGTTGCACCCGGCGTATAGTCTAAAAATTGGCTAAGTTTGTTATCACCTTCAACTTTGATGGTCATCACGGATTCAGTGCCAGCTTTTTTAGCCGTCAGCACTAAATAGTTTTCGCCATCTTTGGCCTTAAGAATACTGGCGCTGACATTACCTTCCTGTTTATTAATTGCATCCTTGATCTCAATAATGGATGTTTGTCTGTCTGTCAGCTCGATTTTCATCGGCTTTTTTTCGCCAGGTTGAGTAATGGTGATTGTCCGGGTTTTACCTTCACCCAAAGATTCGCCCATATACTCTTTGATATTACTGACTTTTTCTGCCTGTAATGATTGTGCCTGCGCCAACTGCGTAACTTCAATACTGTAGTTACCTGGGCTGGCTTTAGAATCAGTACTGGCAGTGAATGCGTCATGTTTTTCGCTGGCAGTGGTTGTATTAAGTTTATCGAACTTTTTCAGGGATTCAGACGCGGTTTCCAGCTTTTCCAAACTGCTTTTTAATGTGCCAAAAGCCGTTAGCTTACCTTTATAACTGGTTTGCTGTTCTGTCAGAGGGACTAAACGCTTTTGTTCTGCTGCCTGAAGTTTATCCAATATAGAACCAAGATCCATCCCCGACCCGGCGCCTAATGAAGAAATGCTAGCCATTTATTGACTCCTTTATTAGTAAAGCTTTATTGAACCGGTTATCGGTAAGTTTTTAGAAAAGTTTACTAATAAAAATAATTTTTCTATGGTAAGAATAGTCGTGAAGAACCGACGCTGTTTGGCTTATCAGGGCAAAGTGATAAAAAAGAAAAAGTTTTTTCAAGAAAAATTAAAGGTTCTTTGAGGGGCGCCGATAAAACTGTTGGCGGTGGTGAACACCGTGGGTAAAACCCAAACTTATATATCGACTTGATTTTAAAAAGGAACTCTAATTATGGCACAAGTCATCAACACCAACAGCCTGTCCCTGCTGACTCAGAATAACCTGACCAAATCCCAGGGTACTTTGGGTAACGCTATCGAGCGTCTGTCTTCTGGTCTGCGTATCAACAGTGCCAAGGATGACGCGGCTGGTCAAGCGATCGCTAACCGTTTCACTTCAAATGTTAGAGGTTTGACTCAGGCAGCACGTAACGCTAATGACGGTATCTCTATTGCACAGACTACTGAAGGTGCTCTGAACGAAATTAACACCAACTTACAGCGTATTCGTGAACTGGCTGTTCAGGCGAAAAATGAAACCAACTCTGCGAGTGATACCAAATCTATCCAGGAAGAAGTTACTGAGCGTTTAAAGGAAATTGATCGTATTTCTAAACAGACTCAATTTAACGGTGTTCATGTTCTAAGTGAAAAGAACGAAATGACCATTCAGGTTGGTGCTAACGATAACGAAGTTATCAAAATTAATCTGGAAGAAATTAACAGCAAAATTCTGAAAGTGGATACATTCACTGTTTCTGCGGCAGTTCCACACGGCGAAGCAGTTGCACAGGTTGACGATGGTAAAGGTGGTGCGAAGAAAAATATCGATTACACTGCTGATACTAAAGTTAAAGACCTGAAAAGTGTAGAAGTTTATAAAGCTGTTAAGGGTGATGGTTCAGTTGATCCTGACAACTATGTTGTCAAAGGTACTGACGCTACAGATGGTAAAGTAAAATATTTCAAAGCTCAGATTGATAAGACCAATGGTAAATTAACCGCAGGTGATGAAGTCACAGCTAAAGCATCAGAAAAGCCTCTGGAAACTTTGGACAATGCTCTGGCAAAAGTTGACAGCCTGCGCAGTTCTCTGGGGGCTATTCAGAACCGTCTGGAATCTACCGTTAACAACCTGAACAACACCGTTAACAACCTGAGCGCTGCTCGTAGCCGTATCGAAGATGCTGACTATGCGACTGAAGTATCTAACATGAGCCGTGGTCAAATTCTGCAACAGGCAGGTACTGCGGTTCTGGCTCAGGCTAACCAAATTCCTAATAACGTATTGTCTCTGCTGCGTTAATTGCTCAGCTAGGGCAATATGTGAACCTGATTCACATAAAAATCCAAATAAATCAAGGATCGGCTCGCCGGTCCTTCTTTTTTAGGAGTTTATCAGGAACAGCCTAAAATTTGTGATACTATTAGGCAGACAATAAATTTCGCATAGGTGAAAAAGAAGCGTTTTTACTACATTGTTCAAACGATTGCCCTTGTTAGGGGATTGGATAATGAGGGTTAGTCTCTTTTTCCAAAGGTGTCTGTTGTTGTGAGCGATTTGTATACCGCCGAAGGCGTGATGGACAAAAACAGCCTCTGGAAGCGCTACGTACCATTAGTTCGCCATGAAGCGTTAAGGCTACAAGTTAGGTTACCCGCGTGTGTGGAGCTGGATGATCTACTTCAGGCCGGGGGAATCGGCTTACTAAATGCGGTGGAACGTTTTGATTCCTTACAGGGAACCGCGTTTACCACTTATGCGGTACAACGCATCAGAGGTGCAATGTTGGATGAGTTAAGGAGCCGCGATTGGGCTCCGCGTAGCGTGCGCCGTAATGCGCGCGAAGTGACGCAAATCATCCGAAAACTTGAGCAAGACTTAGGCCGTCCAGCCAGTGAGCAGGAAGTTGCTAAAGAATTAAAGATTGATCTGGTAGAATATCGGCAGATACTATTAGATACGAATAACAGTCAGTTGTTTTCGTATGACGAATGGCATGAAATGCATGGTGAAAGTTGTGAACCTGTCATTGAAGAAGGGCATGAAACCAATCCATTACAACAATTGCTGGAGAGTGATGTTCGTCAACGGGTAATTGAGGCTATCGATTCGTTACCTGAACGAGAAAAAATGGTTCTGACGTTGTATTATCAGGAAGAACTTAATCTGAAAGAGATTGGCGCAGTACTTGAAGTCGGGGAGTCCCGTATAAGTCAGCTACATAGCCAAGCGATTAAACGCTTGCGGGCACGCTTAAATCCGGAAAAGTAACTTTTTTGCTTATTTGTTTTTTGTTTAAGACTACACACAGGGCTTATCTCTTATGTCTGTTACAACACAAAAGAAACGGCCGCTCAGCCGTTACATTAAAGACTACAAGCATAGTCAAACTCATTGCTTGCATTGTCACAAAGCTCTTGACCGTATCTCTTTGGTTTTTAATGGCCAAGTGATCAACAAAGAGTCCATCTCCGAGATGACGGAGTTGATTGATGACAAGACTTGGGATGAGCTGCAAGATAAATTTGTCGCGTTATGTCGTTTTTGCAGTGAGATTTATTGCAATAGCGAGACAGATTATTTTGACATCATGTCGTTCAAACAGTACCTGTTTGAACAGACTGAAATGAGTCATAGTACTGTTCGTGAGTATGTGGTTCGTTTACGACGTTTGGATGAATTGCTCACTTCAAGCAATTACCCTGTAAAAGAGTTCACAACAGAGAAAATTCAGGAAAAACTGAGTGAAAAGCTGTCACAGTCGGCATTCAGTAACTACAACATTGCTTTGCGCAAGTATGAACAGTATTTGAGCTGGCAACAGGGCGGTCACTAAGCTGGAAATATAAACAGCAAAGAGATGATTAATTTGGGGGGAACACATGTTTGATGTGTTCCCTTTGGACCGTGGACAAACCACGTTAAAAATAACGAGGTTCGTTTCTTTCATTATGAATAATAATGCAACTCATTTTCTTCATTAATCCGGTTTAATCGCCCATCAGGGTGTGTAGAAGAATTTATACGTTGGGCAAATTACCTATTTGTTACGGGATTTTTTCTATTATTTCATTTGCTTAAAATTACAGAAGTGATGTGGGAAGTTTTTTAAATATCACAATAGGCGCCAATTTATTTTACCTTATTATTTTTTTTAGCCATCTCAACATTAATTTTCCCAATATCATTCGAAATCTTATTGATTTTTGTGTTCGGCAATATATTGTATACCCTATAGATTTCAAGATGCATCGCGACGGCAAGGGAGCGAGTCCCCGGGAGCATAGATAACGATGTGACCGGGGTGAGTGAGTGCCGCCAACAAAGAGGCAACTTGAAAGATGACGGGTATATATGGCTAAAGGAATATCTGAAACAGTAATGAACCGTGGGCAAACAACCAGTGATTAAGCTAAGACTCTTGGGGAATACATTTTTGATGTATTCCCCTTAGCTACAGCCGAAATTAACCGATAGTCATCAAACTGGCATTACCCCCCGCCGCTGCGGTATTAATGCTCAATGAGCGTTCATGTAGCAAACGTTCTAACAGCAGATTAGTTTCTCCACGGGCAAAACCTTGTACGGAAATGATAACGCCTTTACGTTGAGCGACTTGTTCGCAAACTTGACGCAGTTGATCAGAGTCGCCGTGGTAAATAACCGCTTCGAATGCCGTATCTTCACTCTGCCAGTCCTGAACCAAATTGATTGATTTACGGACGCTATCTGGCAATTGACGAAACAGTTTCTGATGTAGTTCATCATTTTGCCATAGCAATTGACAGCCTACAGACAGTGTTGCTGCCAGTTGAATGAATGTATCTTGTTGATTATCCGCCAGACACAGCACCTGACCACGAGGTAACAGGGTGTAAGTGTTGCGTTCGCCCGTCGGCCCAGGCAACAGGCGGGTGGTGCCACCTTGTGCCAGCAATTTATATTGTTGAACTAACTGATTTAGCTCTTCGTTGTGCTGATTGGCTGCCCATTCTGTTAATGCATCAAAGGGAGCCATTAGCGCTGAACGGGCATTGGCATCCAATGGATATTCAGCATCTTGACGTTCCAACGTTTGGTTGATCGCATTTTGAGGACGGCAAGAGAGTAGACGGTACAAATAGAGTGGGCCGCCTGCTTTCGGTCCGGTACCAGACAAGCCTTCACCACCGAATGGCTGTACGCCAACAACAGCGCCTACCATGTTGCGGTTAACATACAGATTACCGACTTTCGCTTTAGCGGTAACTTGTGCAATCGTTTCGTCAATACGAGTATGGACACCCAGAGTCAGGCCATAGTTGGAACTATTAATTTGATCCAGCAATTTATCCAGTTCATTACGTTTAAAACGGACAACATGCAGAACCGGCCCGAAAATCTCCTGCTTCAATTCATCAAAGCTTTCTAGTTCAATTAGTGTCGGTTTAACAAAGGTGCCTTGATCCCACTCTTGATTGTCAACCACATTATCTTGTGCTGCCTGATAAATCGTGCGCCCTTTGGTACGCATTGCTTGAATATGACGATCAATGCCGGCTTTGGCTTCCGCATCAATGACCGGGCCGATATCGGTAGACAGGCGCTCAGGATTACCCATCCGGCATTCAGACATGGCGCCTTTCAGCATAGCAATGGTGCGTTCTGCTACATCATCTTGAATACAGAGGATACGCAAGGCAGAGCAACGTTGACCGGCACTGTCAAAAGCAGAGGCGACCACATCAGTAACAACTTGTTCTGTCAGTGCGGAAGAGTCGACAATCATGGCGTTCAGACCACCAGTTTCGGCAACCAGAGGGGTTGGGCGCCCTTGTGCATCAAGCCGTCCGGCAATATTACGTTGTAATAGGCCGGCCACTTCAGTGGAGCCAGTAAACATCACGCCTCGTACTCTCTCATCACCCACCAGAAGAGAACCAATGGTTTCACCTCGGCCGGGTAATAATTGCAATGCGTCGTGGGGAATACCTGCTTGATGCAGTATTTTGACCGCTGTTGCCGCAATTAATGGGGTCTGTTCCGCAGGTTTTGCTAATACGCTGTTACCGGCAGCCAATGCAGCCGCTATCTGTCCGGTAAAAATGGCTAATGGGAAGTTCCACGGGCTGATACAGACAACCGGCCCCAGTGGGCGATGCGTATCATTAGCGAAATCATGGCGAATCTGTCCCGCATAGTAGTAGAGAAAATCGACCGCCTCGCGTACCTCAGCAATCGCATTATTAAAGGTTTTGCCAGCTTCCCGCACTAAAATACCTAATAACGGTTGCATCTGGTTTTCCATCAATTCCGCCGCACGAACTAAAATGGCTGCCCGTTCTGATGGTGGCGTGGCAAACCAGATTGCGCCGGCTTCTGTTGCAACATTCAGCGCATGACCGACTTCCTGTTCAGTTGTTTCACGAACATGACCGACAATATCCGAAGGTGTCGCCGGGTTAATAACCGGTTTAGCGGCTGGTAACTCACCTTGATGGTGATAATTGCCGCCCAGTAGTGGCTCGCTATACTGCTCTTCGGTAGCAGAACTTAATAGCGCACTGGAAAGAGATGCCAGACGATGTTCGTTGGCAAGATCTAGACCGGCTGAGTTTGCGCGATCTTTGCCATATAAATTATGAGGCAGAGGAATTTTCGGATGTGGAAGACCGATTTGACCTTCGGTTTCGGCCAGTTTCTGAACCTTTTTCACCGGATCGGCAACCAGTTCATCCAGTGGTAATGTGGTATCGGCGATACGGTTGACGAAAGAGGTGTTAGCACCATTTTCCAGCAGACGGCGGACCAGATAAGCTAGCAGTGTTTCGTGAGTGCCTACTGGCGCATAAATACGGCATGGGCGGTTTAATTTACCATCAGCGATTTTCCCGACCACTTGTTCATACAATGGTTCTCCCATGCCATGCAGACACTGAAATTCATATTGACCGGGATAATAGTTTTGGCCCGCCATATGATAAACAGCAGCTAAAGTATGGGCGTTATGAGTAGCGAACTGAGGATAAACCAGATTAGGTACTGACAACAGTTTGCGGGCGCAAGCCAGATAAGAAACGTCAGTATAAACTTTGCGGGTGTAAACTGGATAACCTTCCAGCCCGTCGATTTGAGCACGTTTAATTTCACTATCCCAGTAAGCGCCTTTTACCAGTCGCACCATCAGCCGACGGCGGCTGCGCTGTGCTAAGTCAATAACTGTATCGATAACAAAGGGGCAGCGCTTCTGATAAGCCTGAATGACGAAACCAATGCCATTCCAGCCAGCTAGTTGTGGTTCAAAACAGAGCTTTTCCAACAGATCGAGAGAAATTTCCAGACGATCTGCTTCTTCGGCATCAATATTGATACCAATATCATATTGGCGAGCTTGTAATGTCAGAGAAAGCAGGCGTGGATATAGCTCATTGATGACGCGTTCATATTGAGCACGGCTATAACGCGGGTGCAGGGCAGAAAGCTTAATGGAAATTCCAGGCCCTTCATAAATGCCGCGGCCATTAGATGCTTTCCCGATAGCATGAATGGCTTGTTGATAGGAAACCATATAATTCTGAGCATCTTCCTCAGTTAAAGCGGCTTCACCTAGCATGTCGTAGGAGTAACGGAACCCTTTTTCTTCCAGCTTACGTGCACTTGCCAGCGCTTGGGCGATGGTTTCTCCGGTCACAAACTGTTCACCCATCAGGCGCATTGCCATATCTACGCCTTTACGCACTAATGGTTCGCCGCTCTTACTGATAATGCGATTCAGTGAATTGGAGAGTTTGGCTTCGTTGTGGGTAGAAACCAGTTTGCCGGTAAACAGTAGCCCCCAGGTTGCTGCATTGACAAACATGGACGAACTTTGGCCTAGGTGAGAATGCCAGTTGCCGTTACTGATTTTGTCGCGGATCAGCGCGTCGCGAGTGGCTTTATCAGGAATACGGAGCAGGGCTTCCGCAAGACACATTAGCGCAACGCCTTCCTGAGATGAAAGCGAGAATTCCTGCAATAACCCTTGAACCAGACCTGAACGACCCATGCTGTTTTTCTGGTTACGCAATTTTTCTGCAATGCTGTAAGCCAGCTTATGAGTTGCTTGTGCCTGATCTTCTGGCAATTGCGCCTGTTGTAGCAGCATGGGAACGGCCTGTGTTTCTGGCAGGCGATAGGCAGCAGTAATTGCGGAACGTTTTACTGATTGAGGCAGGATATGTTCTGCGAAGTCGAGGAAAGGTTGATGAGACGAATCTGTTACCGTTTCTTCTGCGATTATCTTCTCTTCTTTAATATCCTGACTAGCAGAGAGTTCAGCGATCTGTTCATCGTTTTCAAGACGTTCAAGATAATTAAAAATAGCTTGTTTAATTAGCCAATGTGGAGTGCGGTCAATCCGTTGTGCCGCAGCTTTAATGCGATCGCGCGTTGCTTCATCAAGCTTCACGCCCATTGTTGTACTACCCATCCTTGCTCCTTAATAGGTAAGGTTTATCTAAAATTGCATGATAATATCTGACATGTTGCAACTTTGTGCAACCTTATGAGAATCGCTTGTTTTATTTTTGTGAAATTAATCTAGTTATTATAATTAGGTGGATATATTTATTTTTGTGACTTTATTTGATTGATATATATTGGTTTAACCTTTTGTGGCTAATGTAGGCGTATAACCCTAAAATGGTTAAAAAGTATAATTTTTAAATCAAATAAATGTGATTCAGTAAACGTTTTTTGTAAAAAATGGCGTTAATTAGTTGTTAAATTACCTGATGCTAATCTAGGATTCACTGTAACTTTCTAATTGGTTACAAAAATAATTATTTCAATTTAGAATTATGGTCCATCTTTAGGTGCAATCAGGTGCAACGTTCCTGAACCTGACAGGGAAAACTCTGTGTACCCGGGAGAACTGCGGATTTGCAAAACACAGATAACACTATGGAGAACTTGCATGACAGTAAATACACCAATGCTAATCACCTTTATTGTCTACATTACTGGAATGTTGTTGATAGGTTTTTTGGCTTATCGTTCAACCAAAAATTTTGATGACTATATCTTGGGAGGAAGGCGATTAGGTAGTGTGGTAACGGCTTTGTCTGCCGGTGCTTCGGATATGAGTGGCTGGTTATTAATGGGCTTACCTGGCGTAGTCTATTTTGCGGGGATTTCAGAAAGCTGGATAGCCATTGGTCTTGCTTTAGGTGCTTACCTGAACTGGAAATTGGTGGCAGGCAGGCTACGTATCCAGACGGAAGTCAATAATAATGCGCTAACATTGCCGGATTATTTCACCGGTCGTTTTGAGGATAGTAGCAAAATTCTACGTATTATTTCTGCACTGGTTATTCTGATCTTCTTCACCATCTATTGTGCTTCTGGCGTGGTTGCCGGAGGATTGTTATTTGAAAGTACGTTTGGTATCAGTTATCAGAAGGCCATGTGGCTCGGTGCCGCAGCAACAATTGCCTATACTTTCCTTGGCGGCTTCTTGGCGGTCAGTTGGACTGATACGGTTCAGGCCTCATTAATGATCTTTGCGCTTATCTTGACGCCGGTCATCGTTATTTTCTCTGTGGGTGGCATTGATACCTCTCTGGCTCTGATAGCAGCAAAAAGCCCGGCTTATATGGATATGTTTAAAGGGTTGAACTTTATTGCCATTATCTCGCTGTTGGGTTGGGGGTTAGGTTATTTTGGTCAGCCACATATTCTGGCGCGTTTTATGGCGGCAGACTCCCATCACACTATCCGCAAGGCTCGTCGTATCAGTATGACCTGGATGGTGTTATGTTTGGCAGGCACTATTGCTGTCGGTTTCTTTGGTATTGCTTATTTTGAAATGCATCCTGAACTGTCTGGCCCGGTCACAGCCAACCGTGAGCGTATCTTTATGGAATTGGCGGTTATTCTGTTTAATCCGTGGATAGCGGGCATTTTACTCTCTGCTATTCTGGCTGCGGTGATGAGTACCTTAAGCTGTCAGTTGCTGGTGTGTGCAAGTGCTTTGACGGAAGATCTTTACAAACCCTTTATCCGTAAATCTGCCAGCCAGAAAGAGTTAGTGTGGGTGGGGCGTTTCATGGTGTTGCTGGTGGCGGTCATCGCAATGGTGATAGCAACCAACCCGGACAATAAAGTACTGGCTCTGGTCAGTAATGCATGGGCTGGATTTGGTGCTGCGTTCGGCCCGGTCGTACTGATTTCTGTTATCTGGAAACGTATGACACGTAATGGCGCATTAGTGGGGATGTTGGTAGGGGCCGTCACGGTATTGGTGTGGATGAAATACCAGTGGTTTGCGTTGTATGAGATTATTCCTGGCTTTATCTTAGCTTCTATTGCGATCGTGATTGTGAGTCTGTTGGGCAAAGCACCGAGTAGCACAGCGCAACAGCGTTTTATTGATGCTGAGGCGCAATATAAGACTAAATGAGTTGAAATAAAGTAAATTGAAATAAAGGTAAAAAAGCGTGAAGGCGAAACGCCTTCACCACACTGCCGACAAACCTCGTTTAAAATAGCGAGGTTTGTTTTTTCATCATGAAAAATTATTGGATACCAGTGACCTTGAGTCATTCATTAAGAGAATTATCGGCGATCAATGTCGTCATATCTTCACCTCGGGATATTCAGTAGTAAGCAGAGATAAATAATCTTGATAAAACACATCATATAATGTGGCCGTTTCGGGGGTTGGAACGGTGCGGGTTTCTTCATCAAGATGAACAAAATATTGGCAAAGGTGGGCGAGCTGCGCTTGTTTATCTTTCTCTTCTGCCAAGGAATCACACCACATAGCTTGAATAGCCGCACCCAGTGCGGCAGCTTCTTGGTTAGTGACACAAATAACAGGCGTATTCATGACATCAGCCACAATTTGCCGCCATTTTTTACTGCGAGCGCCGCCGCCGGTCAAACGGATCTCATTAATTTCAATCCCTTGCTTGCGAAATAATTCAATACCAAAACGTAGCCCGTAGGTGGCGCTTTCGACTGCCGCCAAAATGAAATTTTGTTGATTCATATTGCTAATATCCAGGTTATGGAGACTCGCTTTGGCGTGGGGAAGCGGTGGAACACGTTCACCATTAAAAAACGGTAGCATCATCAAACCATTAGCACCGGGTTTACTCTGGTTCAATGTGTCATTAAAAGCCTGAATATCCATATTAAACAGCTTTTGAATGGTGGTTGTGGCTGAAGTCACATTCATCGTGCAAATCAATGGTAACCATCCATTATTAGAGGAACAGAAACCCGCGATCATTTCAGAATCAGCGACAATTGGTTTGTCAGAGTAAGTGAATAGGGTGCCAGAGGTGCCTAAACTCATGGTCGTGATACCTGGAATGATATTACCCGTTCCAATTGCAGCCATCATATTATCGCCCCCGCCAGACGCAACTTTGGTTGTCGGTGAAAGCCTTAATCTTCTTGCTATTTCAGGCTTTACTGTGCCAATACAGGTCTCAGCGGAAACCAATTCAGGTAATGCATTCCAAAGACGGCCATCTTGATCAATGAATTGGGCAATTTGGTTATCCCATTCGCGTTTACGAATATTCAATAATCCCGTTCCTGAAGCATCACCATATTCGGCAACTAATCTGCCTGTTAGCCAATAATTGAGATAATCATGAGGTAATAAAACGGCGTTCAGTTTTTCCCATAACTCAGGGTGGTATTTTTTGAACCAAAGAATTTTAGATGCGGTATAACCTGTTTGCGGCATTAATCCGAGTTGTGCTAAAGCAGCTTGCGTACCACCGAGTGCATCAATAATTTCCTGATTTTCAGCCGTAGTTTCAGTGTCACACCAGAGTTTTACCGGCGCTAAAACATGACCTTCTGCATCCAGAGGAACAAAACCGTGCTGTTGGCCTGATACGGCAAGAGCGACAATTTCTGTACCAGAAATTCCTGCTTGCTTGATCGCCTGAGCAAAGGCATTTTCCAGTGCTTCTGTCCACCAGTGAGCCTGTTGTTCACGACGGCCGTTTGAATCGCTAATTATTGGGTGAGGAGAGCTGCCTTCACCCAAAATATGCGCTTTTTGGCTATCGACAATAATGACTTTAGTACTTTGTGTACCGCAATCGATACCAGCATAGAGCGCCATGTGTTACTCCATTTCCAACATAATTTTGATATCTGTCGGACGACCCTCTGCGGCTCGTTCATACGCCTGAACGCTGTCTTTAAATTTATAGGTTGCGGATAATAGGGGGGTTACCTTGAGCTTGCCAGCGCTGAGTAAACGAATAGTACGAGGATACATATTTGCGTAGCGGAAGATTGTTTTGAATGTGATCTCTTTAGCTTGGGCAGAGACAATATCAAATGGCGCTGGATCAATAGGCATCCCGACCAGAACAGCTATTCCACCCGGTGTAATGTGCTCTGAAATAGTGGTAATGACGGGTTTTGCGCCACTACATTCAAATAGAATATTGACGCCATTACCATCGGTTAAGGTATTCACTTTCTCAGCAAGTACTTTGTTATTAACCGGGTGAAGACCTGGATACTGTTTTGCAATTTCTAGTTTTTCATCGAACACATCACAAATAATGACATCAGAACAACCACCGGCTAATGCAGCAAGTGCGGTAACAATTCCGATCGTGCCAGCACCAACAACTAATGCGATATCTCCAGGTTTAATTTCTGCTTTTGTGGCTGCTTGCATACCGATAGATAATGGTTCAACCATTGCACCTTCGGCAAAACTGACATTATCAGGTAATTTGAACGTAAATGCTGCCGGGTGAATAACCCTTTCACGTAAGCAACCATCAATAGGGGGCGTCGCCCAGAAACAGATTTCTGGATCTAAGTTATAAATACCTGCCCGTGATTGTGGTGATTGCAGATTAGGAATTCCAGGTTCCATACAGACACGATCACCGATTTTTAAGTGAGTCACGTTTTTACCTACTGCTGTGATTACACCTGATGCTTCGTGCCCGAGGATCATCGGCTTTTCGACAACAAATGGCCCAATGCGCCCGTATTGATAATAATGCACATCGCTGCCGCAAATCCCCACTGAGTGAATTTTTATTTCAACATCATTTTCACCCAGTATTTCGGAGGCTTCCCAATCTTGAATTGAAATCTGACCTGCTTTTTCTAATACTAATGCCTTCATGATTTGCCCTCTTAATTTTGATGTTATTGATATCATTTATTTGAGGGGATATTAGATCGAAAATTATTATATTTATGTGATTTAAGTTAAGGTCTTATTAAATGGTGTATTTTATCGTCGATATTGAGAAAGGAACTGCCCACTTGATCACTATTTTGACATGTATATTGACAATATAATGATATCAATATTATGAGTATGAGCAAGCAACTGTATATTGAAAAAACAATAACTTTTTTGGCAAAAGGTATATTCAACCGGTCGTGGATCAGCTCAAAAATATTTCTTAGATGGGCATTCAGGGCACCGCAATCAGCTCGGCTTTTTATTGGAAGTCGCCGTAGGCCTAATCGCTTATACGTTCCAACCTAAAAAAACCGAGCTTGAATTTACGGGATTATGATATCGCTATTCTTAAACGAAGTTGACGTTACCAATATATTTATTTCTATTTCAACATATTATATTGATATTACAAATTATCCAAGAAATTTAATTGTCCGTTTATCAGATTGGTTAGATAGTCCTGATTAATATCCTTATCTGATAATTCGTGTAATTGACTGGAGAATAAACGCCACGCTTTTTCTAGTTTACCCACTTCGTTAAGCATAGTGGTGCGTTCTGTATCGATTTGCATCACATCATTTAAACCAGAAAGCCTCAGCTCTGTTTCCTCTAATGTCGCTTTCAGTGCCTTAGATTCTTGCATGGTATGATCAATTTGCTCAGTGAGCTTCATTCTGGCATTTTCCAAATCGATGTATTTCAATCCTTCAGAAACCTTGCCCAATACTTTTTTTACTATCTCAATACTTTGTTTAATAATTTCTTTTTCAGGTTGAGCGAAATTCAGGCCATCGATATCATTGGTATTTGGGAGATAATCTTTAAACATATCCGCAATATTTTTTGCGCGAATAACATCCTGACTTTCGATAATTTTATTCCGTTCTGCATCTAAATTATTTCTTTCTTTGGTTTTCTGTTCAATATCACTCTGCAATTCTGCCTTTTGTTTTTTTGTTTTCGCCAACACATCTTTAAAATGCTCTGCAATCACTATATCGTTAATATCATTAATTTTTCCAGTCAGTTTGTTGATTCTGTCATCGAAATTAGCAATCACATTGTGAATATCTTTCGATAATTTCTGAATCAATTGATCGCGTCCTTTTAGTATGGCATTGCGATTCTCATCACTCAAATCATGAGCTTCCAGGGCTTTATCAATTTTACGGATTGATCGGAAAATATCTCCTGCTAAAAATTGACTTAATATTGGTGATAATTGTGATAAAGATTCACTTACCAATTCACTGAGTTCACGGCTATAGAACCTGATTCGCTCGGTTTTCTCTCCAATAGCTGTAATACCGGATGTTTGTCGTTCTGCCAAAAGCCAAATTTTATTTACAGTCTCATCCAAGGATTTGATATTAACTTTTGGATACTGGATTTCTTTTTGTGAGATGATACTCTCAGACATTTTTTAATATTCCTTTTTCACTTTATAAATTAATTTAAGAAATTATCTAGAGAGTTTTTTATATTCCGCCAATGCTTCATCAAAAATTTTAACCAATTTTTCAGCAGAACCTTGAACTTCTTTCCAGGGGCTAATAGCTTGCTTAAATGTTTCCTCAAACACTAAAAGCATCGATGCATTATCAATTTCAGCAAACGATTTTTTGGAGAGCTTAATTTGCATTAGCATTGTACTCCACATGAAATCCAAGTGTTTTAGGGCAACTTCTGCATCTTGCATACAGGTCTGAATACTAAGGCAGTGTAAGGATAAATTTTGGATTGCCGTTTGTAATGCACTTTTACCTTTAATTTTCTTTTGTAACTCTTTGACTTCCTCAATCAATTCATTTTTCCGTTTACGCGCATTTTCTGCTTTAGGACCAAAAATACCACCGGTAATCGCCCAGCCAATAAGACTAGCCGCGCCAGAAAATGACAATTCAACATATTTATTATAGTCTTTTTGGAGTTGCTCAATATCTTTTTTCTTCTCATTGATCTCATCTTGCAGCTCTTTGATAGTTGCAGAAAGATTATTATCATCCATCAGTTTTTGCTTGATATCAACCTGTGGCAGTAATCCATCAGCTTTTTTGCCATCTGATAAAGTTCCACCAAACAGTGTGATTTTAAAGTCGGTTATTGCATCTTTAACTCGCTGGCTATTCTCCTTATGTTCTTTTATATCTTTCTCCATGCTTTCTAGGATACTTTTCAATCCGACTGCTACTTTTTTATCAACATCGGTATAAGTTATTTTAAATAATTGCTCATTGGTTGGTTTGCGATTATTGTATGTGTTTTTTAATGTCTCTATACTATCTGTAATCGGCATTTTTTCAATGATTTTGATTATTGACTCTCCCTTTTGGGTAATTTGTTTTCCTGCATTTTCCAGATCGATACTCTGTCGTTGGACTTTATCTTCTACCTCACTCCAGCTAAGCGCATGGTTATGAATTTCTTCAAATAAAGTCTTAATATTTTCAGGTTTCAAACCATCAATATCAGTATCATTGTAATGAATATATTCCTTTACCGCCGGCAAAGTAAAAGGAAGTTCCAAGCCATTTTTAACATATAATTTGATATTAATGAGGTCTTCTTTAGTAAAGATTCCCGCTGAACGGGCTGCTCCTTGTGCTTGGCCGGTTAATATATTTAAAGTAGCAGCAGGAACTTCTAATTCAGGTAATTTATTTTCTTCTAAAGATTGATTTAATAACATATTGTTATCCATTAGTGTTGATTATTTATCAAATTAAATTTAACTACATATTTAATGTTATGAAAACCTTTTTATTTAATTACAATTAAAATAGGTTTGCTTACATGGACTTTAATGACAAAAGTAAATATTTTCATCCAAAAATTTATTTTAGTTTATTTTTTTGTTTCTTTACAGAAAACATTTCTCAAACTGAAATTTGACTTTAATGAGATTAAAGTAAAAAAAATTTAATAATATGGTCATGTATTTAAAAGTTAGATTGCCTATCATCATAGCTGAATGCATTCCAATCATTTTCATTTGGTTAGGCATTTCATTCTGTACTGTGCATTATGATAGAGGTGTTAACCCTATTTTAATGAGTGCAGAATATACCGCCTAGCTGTGCGGAATTGGTTACCTTGCTACAGATTTAAAGGAAAAATGGGTAAATAGAATAAATTACAGTCATATTTATGACGTTAGTTGTGTAAAAATTTTTCAATAGATGAAACACAATTGTCGCTTCATTTATCGAGCAGATAGGCGAAATTTATCGCATGCGGCGGCATCATAATCAACCAGCTCTTGTACGGATGCAATCGGAGCAGATTGATCTACTTTACCACCTGCTTTGGTAAATGCTTCTGGTGGAATGGTTTCTGGCACGCGTTTAATCGTGACTTCTACGTCAGAGACTTTCTGCCACTGTGGATGCCAGCGCTTCAATATGACCGTACATGGAATAATAAAGCACAAGAATTTTAGTCATATTGCTTTCTCCTATAAGGTTAAAAAGTGGCTGCGAAGTTTACAATAACGGCAGCCTGTTATTTAAATTCATCAATATTATTGATGGAATAAGGTGGAATGACCTTATTTTGCAAGAAAGATTTTCTTAACCGATAGAGTAAGTGTAGTGGTGATTTTTCGGCTTGCAGCAATAGAAAAGACCTGTGGAGTATTATTCCAACAGGTCATATATACCCGTTATCTTTCAAGTTGCCTCTTTGTTGGCTGCACTCGCTCACCCCGGTCACATAGTTATCTATGCTCCCGGGGATTCACTCCCTTGCCGCCGCGATGCATCTTGAAATCCATAGGGTATAGATATTAAGGATTTGAATAAGTTAACTGTACAAACGTGTTCTACGTTTTTTTACAACTTGAAAACCGATAATTAAAACCATAAACCAGATAGGCGTGATGATTAATGCTTGGCGGGTATCATCCCGTAAAGTGAGTAATATCAGAACAAATGCAAAAAATGCCAGACAGACCCATGACATGATAACACCCAATGGCATTTTATAGGTTGAAGCCTTATGTAATGTTGGGCGACGTTTCCGGTAAACCAAATATGAGCACAGGATCATGCTCCAAATAAACATAAATAGAATGGCTGAAACGGTAGTGACTAGGGTAAATACATGCATAACATCAGGAATTAAATAAATCAGCACCACACCACAGGATAAACATAAACAAGTGAAGATTAACCCTGATGCAGGCACAGAACGGCGTGAAAGGCGGCTGAATTGCTGTGGCGCATCGCCTTCTTTTGCTAATCCAAATAGCATGCGACTGGTGGAGAAAACCCCACTGTTTGCTGAAGAGGCGGCGGAGGTTAATACCACAAAGTTCACGATACTGGCGGCAGCGGGTAAACCGATTAGAACAAACAGCTCAACAAAAGGACTTTTATCTGCAATGATTGAACGCCACGGTGTGACTGACATAATAATTATCAGCGCCAGTACGTAGAAGGTGATAATACGAATCGGGATGGCATTAATGGCTCTGGGCAGCGATTTCATTGGATCTTTAGTTTCTGCGGCCGCTGTGCCTACTAATTCAATGCCCACAAAGGCAAATATAGCTATCTGAAATCCGGCAAAAAATCCACTTAACCCTTTGGGAAAGAATCCACCATCATTCCATATATTTGCCAGTGAAGCGGTATGACCGGCTGGAGATTGAAAATGCATGCCAATCAGAACAGCGCCTGTCACGATTAAAGCGATAATGGCAACGATTTTTATCATAGCGAACCAGAATTCCATTTCCCCGAATAATTTCACTGTAGCCAGATTAAGGGAGAGCAGTAGTGAAACACAGAGTAGGGAAGTAAGCCATTGTGGAAAATCTGGTTGCCAATAGCTGATATAGGAAGTGATTGCGACTACATCGGCGATACCGGTAATGACCCAACAAAACCAATAAGTCCAGCCGACGAAAAAACCTGCCCAGGGCCCGAGCAAATCGGCGGAGAAATCACTGAATGATTTATAATTCAGGTTTGAAAGCAATAGTTCACCCATTGCGCGCATCACGAAGAACAGCATGAAACCGATAATCATATAAACGAATATGATCGATGGTCCGGCGAGAGAGATTGTTTTCCCTGATCCCATAAACAGACCCGTGCCGATGGCGCCGCCAATAGCGATAAGTTGTATATGCCGGTTGCTTAGATTACGTTGCAACTGCGTTTCCCCGGTTTTAGCGGAAAGTGAAGTGTGTATATTTTCTGCCATAGTATATAGTATCCAATATTTTCTTAGGTAAATTGTTACGGCTCTTTAAGTGGCCTTATATATGATGATGTTTGCGAAAAATATTGTGACACAGATTACTATAGTAATAACAGTCTGATCTCACTTTAAAAACAAATTGGTTGCAATTTAACTTGTCAATGCTGTTGGAATTGAATGTGAATTATTCTTTTAGAAAAAAATAGTCATAATATATTGACGACAGCTTTGTGTAGAGGAATAATTACTTGTATTGGGTTGTTAGCTCAGTCGGCAGAGCAGTTGACTCTTAATCAATTGGTCCGGGGTTCGAGCCCCCGACAACCCACCAAGTTAAGGCCAATCAAACGCGTTAATTATTGGCGGCTACTCATGGTTGATAAGCTTTCTTAAGCGAGGGTCAGGCTTTCTGGCATGCAGAATTGAGTTAAGATTATTTCGATAAATCACCAAGATTGTCAATTTTGTGGAATATTCAACCCCGGTGATGATACATTGCTCATTAATTAAATTAGAAACGATAGCCGACAGTTATATTAAAACCGTTAGTAGATAAGTGATCTTTCTCGTTTCCGTCTTTAATACTAAAACGGCTACCTTCATAACCGGCAGTAATTGAGGTGTTGGTAGTTGGGTTGATAATAAAACCCGCGCCCCAACCTAAAGTGTTTTTGCTTACTGCTTCCTTTTCAATATATCCACCACTATAGTGTGGAGAAGGTTTATAGTGGGTGGAAGATTCTGCATTAATCCTGGATAATCCCAGTTGACCATATAAGCTAATATAGTTATTAATCCTATAGGTTGGGCCCGCCATTAGGGAATAGTACTTAACATCACTTTTTGAGTGATAATCTTTTGTCGTCTCTTTATCATCTCCTTTAGCAAAGGTAAATGATGATAATAGCCCCCATTGGTCATCCAATTCGTATCGATAACTCAATATTGCGCCATTTAGCGCACTCGCATCTTGTGGTTTCACATAGGCGTATCCGATTGAAGCTGTATGTTGTTCTGCTTGAGCAGGTAAAGTTATCGCAGATACAGAAAAGATAACTCCACAGCTTAATAACAATTTTTGCATTTCATTACACTCTATATACTTCTAAAATAAACGACTTTATAACTCATTTAAACGATTTGCTTACTAGCAGTTGTGACAAGTATCATAACTTACACCATTAGTATATATTTTTTGATTAAATTTAGATGTTATTTTCAAATAATTACATTATTACTGACTTTTTAAGGATAGAAATAGTGATAAAGATATAAATAATAAAGCTAGTATTAAAATCATCATGTATTAAAGGTAGAACAGTATTTGAGACGGTGGTAAGCAATATTTTCCTAGAGCTAATATACCCCATGGATTTCAAGATGCATCGCGACGGCAAGGGAGCGAATCCCCGGGAGCATAGGTAACTATGTGACCGGGGTGAGTGAGTGCAGCCAACAAAGAGGCAACTTGAAAGATAACGGGTATAAATGATGGGATTGAAAGTACGGTAGAATCCGTTGTTAAATTCTGTGGCGACTAACTGTCGCCACTTAAAATAGAGCAGATTTGTTATATCCGTTAATGGTTGGCTATATTTTTATTTGTCTATAGTTGATTTTAGCCATTGGATAAAGGCATTGACTTTCTCATTCTGTTGTTGAGGAAGGGTACAGGTATAGTAATATTGTTGACATAATACTTCAGTGTTGGGAAAGGGGGCGATTAATTCATTGTTTTCAATTTTTTCCCAAATCATATTTTTTCTTCCCATTGCAACACCTGCATGGTGTATTGCAGCAACGGCAGCTAAATCGGAACGATCAAAGACAATACACTTTTGTGATGGCTCCAGTGTCATGTCAAAGTGTTCTGCCCAAGTATTCCACTCTTTGGTATCAGAATCGTAGCTCCATGCTTGTTTATCATGCAATAGTGTGCAGTATCGTAAATTATCAATATTTCCCATTAGATTATGTTGTTCGGCATACTGCGGGCTACAGACCGGGGTAATATATTCACTCATCAGATATTGATGTGATAATTCGTTGGATATAATATCATCAAAATAGATCGCAAGATCGATACCATAACCGCGGAAATTCACATTTTCATTACCGACTAAGATGTTCAGGTTAATGGATGGATATAGCTGATTAAAATCAGCCAATTTAGGCACTAGCCAGCATTGAGTAAAGGTCGGACGGGAGTAAATAGTCAGGTTACCCGATAACTCCTGATTTTTTATTTCCAGAATTTCCTGATTTAGGTGTTCCAGCGTTGATTTAATTGTCCAAAATAAACGCTTGCCTTCACTAGTTAATTCAATTTTTCTGTGAAAACGTTGGAAAAGTTTGAATCCTAACTCTTGTTCCAGAGAACTGATTCGATGGCTGACCGCACTGGCAGTGATAGCTAATTCGTCAGCAGCCAAAACAAAAGAGCAGTGGCGAGCGGCTATCTCAAATGTATGCAGTTTTGATAACTGGCTTCCATTGAGTAATTTATTTACAACCATGAAATTATCATCTGTGTACATATTTATCGTGTTTCTAGTTCATCGACGACGGATAATACAACCGTATCATTAAGGCGGTATGTTTCAGATAGTTTTAGTGATTTAAATCGCAAATAAAGTGAAAATTTTGATCGGTATCACTGAATTGACTCAATTTGATTCATGCATGACTATGTATTAATCATTTGTCAAAAATTGAATATTCATATTCAATAATGAAAATTCGTGTGACGAACAGAGGCTAACTGTGGGGAATGATTAAGTGGATTCACAACCTTGGGTGATTGGTACGTTACTCACAAGTATTGTGTTAATTGTATTTACGATAATTAAATTAAAAATTCACCCTTTTCTTGCGTTATTATTAGCCAGTTTTTATGTCGGTGCCTTAATGGGAATGAACCCTGTTGAAATGGTGAGCGCCATTCAAGGGGGAATCGGGGATACGTTAGGTTTTTTGGCCGTAGTGATTGGTCTGGGGACCATTCTTGGTAAGATGATGGAGATATCCGGCGCGGCAGAGCGTATTGGTATCACATTGCAAAAATGCCGATGGCTGTCACCCGATATCATTATGGTACTAATTGGTCTGGTTTGTGGTATTACGCTGTTTGTCGAAGTAGGGGTGGTATTGTTAATTCCATTGGCATTTTCTATTGCCAGGAAAACCAATACGTCACTGCTGAAATTAGCGATCCCGTTATGTACAGCGTTGATGGCGGTTCACTGTATTGTTCCTCCACACCCGGCTGCATTATTTGTGACGAATAAACTGGGTGCAGATATTGGTTCGGTGATTGTTTATGGGCTGATTGTTGGCCTGTTTGCAGCTTTGGTGGGTGGTCCATTATTTCAGAAACTTCTCGGTAGCCGTCTGCCTTTTAAATCGGTTCCGGCAGAATTTTCTGAAATTGCAGTTCGTAAAGAAGAGAATTTACCCTCTTTAGGCATGACATTGTTTACTGTGTTATTACCAATTGGGTTAATGTTGGTTAAAACGGTTACTGAATTAAATATGGAAAAAGGCACCACGTTTTATATGGTGCTGGAATTTATTGGTAATCCTATTACAGCTATGTTCATTGCCGCGTTTGTTGCCTATTACACCTTGGGCATCAAGCAAAATATGGGAATGAGTATGCTGTTGACGAAAACAGAAGATTGTTTCTCTTCTATCGCCAATATTTTATTAATTATCGGCGCGGGCGGAGCATTTAATAGTATTTTAAAAGTCAGTGGCCTTAGTGAATCGTTGGCTGTTATTTTGTCGAGTCTGGATATGCACCCAATTCTTTTGTCTTGGTTGGTTGCCATTATTTTGCATGCGGCGGTTGGTTCTGCAACAGTCGCAATGATGGGAGCAACAGCAATTGTTTCGCCTATGTTGCCGTTATATCCAGATATTAGTCCTGAAATCATTACATTGGCTATTGGTTCCGGTGCTATCGGCTGTACTATTGTGACTGATTCACTGTTTTGGTTGGTTAAGCAATATTGTGGGACAACGCTCAGTGAAACTTTTAAGTACTATACAACCGCAACACTTATTGCGTCTGTGGTTGCGTTGATTGGGACGTTTCTTCTTTCTACCATTGTGTAATGGAAAGAAGCAACAGCTCAGTTTGAAAAATAAGAATAAGAAGTGCGAAGTGTCAATACCAGGGAAGCCTATAAAATAGGCAGCTTTTATAGCTAAAATAATAAACAAAATAAACATTAACGTAGTAATCGAAATAAGGGGAAGATAAAAAATAAATAAAATATGATGTGCTGATATTGGTAAGAAGTTGTAGTAAACATAACATATTGAATATAATAAAATTCTAATAATCGAAAAAGCAACAGTTGTTTTTATATACCCTATGGATTTCAAGATGCATCGTGACGGCAAGGGAGCGATCCACGGGAGCATAGATAACTATGTGACCGGGGTGAGCGAGTGTAGCCAACAAAGAGGCAACTTGAAAGATAACGGGTATATACCAGGGAAACACTCATCTTGGGTTAATACATATATGAAAAGTACTGAAATTCAACAATTACTAAATGAACATCCGTTAGTAAAAAATTTGATGGAATTAGAGGAAATCTTCTGGCTTAACCCTTGTAATACCACCTTGAAAGAGGGATTGCCTTTTGTCGGTTTGGGCGCTGATGATGTTGAGGATGCTGAAGCACGCTTGGATCGTTTTGCGCCTTATTTATGTAAAGCTTTTCCGGAAACAGCCGTCACACATGGCATTATTGAATCAGAAATAGTGGCTATACCTACGATGCAAAAAACACTGGAGCAACATTATGGTGTGGGTATCACCGGGAGAATTTTGCTTAAAAAAGACAGCCACTTGCCCATTTCCGGTTCGATTAAAGCCCGTGGTGGAATTTATGAAGTGTTAACTCACGCGGAAAAATTGGCATTACAGGCAGGGTTGCTTTCTGAAAACGATGATTACAGCAAACTGTTTTCAGAAGAGTTTAGACAGTTCTTTAATCAATACAGCATTGCTGTAGGTTCTACCGGCAATTTGGGGCTGTCCATTGGTATTGTCAGTGCAAAACTGGGCTTTAATGTCAACGTGCATATGTCTGCCGATGCTCGTGAATGGAAGAAGCAAAAGCTACGTTCACATGGGGTCAATGTTGTGGAACATGAGCTAGATTATGGGGTAGCCGTAGCCAGAGGGCGTAAAGAAGCCGAATCTGATCCTAACTGTTTCTTTATTGATGACGAAAACTCCCAAACGTTGTTTCTGGGATATTCTGTCGCAGGTGGACGGGTAAAGGCGCAGTTTGAGCAGATGAATATTGTGGTTGATGAAGATCACCCACTATTCGTTTATTTGCCGTGTGGTGTCGGTGGCGGTCCTGGTGGTGTTGCATTTGGATTGAAACTGGCTTTTGGTGATCATGTGCACTGCATTTTTGCTGAGCCGACCCATTCTCCCAGTATGTTGTTGGGGGTATATACTGGTTTGCATGACAATATTTGCGTGCAGGATATCGGAATCGACAATATCACTGCTGCTGATGGTCTTGCGGTAGGCAGGGCTTCTGGCTTTGTTGGGCGCGCGATGGAACGTTTGCTGGATGGGTTTTATACTGTTCAAGATCAGGAAATGTATAATCTGTTGGGTTTACTGGATCGTGATGAAGGTATCCGGTTAGAGCCTTCGGCGTTAGTTGGGATGGCGGGCCCTGCTCGTGTGAGTGGAAACCTTGATTACCTGAACAATAAGAACCTTTCAGCAGAAAAGATGAAACAGGCTACGCATTTGGTTTGGGCAACCGGTGGTGGTATGGTGCCCGATGATGAAATGACAAAGTACTTGGCGACAGCCAAAATCTAATTGGTATCTTTCACAGGGGCAATCCGGTTGCCAGCATCTGGTTTCTCAGGTTCGAGGTCCTGCTGGCCTCAAGGCTATTACTGAAAAACGCGTTGATTTGGTTTCCTACCCTGAAAAGTCATCTTCTTAATGTTTTTCAAGTGATATTCCCGCCAGCAGTTGGCGGGAATAACAGTACATTTGTTACTTACATCAAACATTTTTGTAATTAAATGAATGTGTTCCTGAGTATTTCCATAACGGTTCCCAGTAGGATTCTATGAAAGCTTTCACCGCATCTTCTCCCTCAATAAGATAGTTGAACTCCGAAAGATACCCTGGATAGAGATTATCAGAACCAACCACGTAGAGTTCATCATCAATTATTGTTACTTTTGCATGATTCCCAGGAGCAGGGGGAACTTTGGGATATACCGGACCACTCGCTTTAATTAAGGACCGGAATGGGCGTCCTATAGCACCTTCCTGTGGAAGTCTTTCAGAAAGAGACGGTTCTTTTAGCGTAGCAGTATAAGAACTTTCGTCCGCGCTTGGCCATTTGTATGTATTACCTTCAATCAAAAGATCTTCAGGTACTTTGTCTGTAAAGAAAAAAGGGGCAACCTCTATTCTTTTCAGTGCGGCTTGCCTGATTCCATCCGGATCTTTCAGCTTCTCATTGGTATGCTCATCATGTGTCAAATAGTATTTAAATAATTCAAACGTTCTTTTGGCTCCAGAACCAAAAGAATATTGATCACCAGAAGCACCTGCGGCTGCATCAAGTGGCGATACAACAATTTGAACTTCCAGCTCGGGGTTAGCAAGCAATGCTTCTATCAACCATCGGCACACATGGTGATCTCGCCATTGTTTTTTCCATGCACTGACAAGATCCTGTTGGGACATGCGGATTTTTTTCTTTGCATTCTTTATTATAAACTCTTTCATTATTTCGGAGCCTTTTTTATAATCCGTTCGCATATCAGGCCCAGACCAATATTTACCTACGGATAATATCCTGCTTGTTTTCTTATATTCTGGGTCCTTAGGTGGATTTTTTAGGCATTCTTCTTTTTTTCTGTCTATATATTCAGTAATGTGCTCTTTTTTTAATGGATCTGCCGGCTTTCCCACAATACCATTTGCATTAACCCATCGATTTTCATCTATATCAAAGAATTCTTTAGTTAAGAGGTCTGTATCAGCCTCCCACATGTTATTTAAAAATAATTGTGAGCTTAATGATGCCGTTCCTATAACTTTAACAGAGACATCATGAACTGGAGGGTAGTTTTTAAAAAGATCCATATTTAAATTATGGCCCCCGACAAATGATTCAATTCCATCAACTGCGATAATTTTTGTATGATTCCATGTCATTCTGGTATCAGCTTCTGGAAACATTTCCTCTGGCAGCACTTTCTTCTCTAATGATACTTTGAGTCCGTCTACTATCCTGTAAAACCGACCAATCCATATTTCAGGTATACACTCCCAATTATCTCTCCTTTCTTGAATTAATTTAATAATATCATCCTTCAATGCCAGATATTCAGGAGTACCTTCAAAGTATGAATTCACACCGTTTAACAAAGATGTCGGTGTTTGAGCGAATAAGAACCTTATCTGAGTTCTGTCCTTCCTGTCTATTTTTTTGGTAAATGCGCGATCGATAGCTGATAGGATAACTTTTCTCCACTCTGCATCCGGGGCATTCAAGGAGGAAATATCGCAGCGATAACGCATGTTTTCCAGAATGCTGACAATAGCCTCTTCAAATTCCACTGCTCTTTTAACCGCCTGTGGCATTATCTCTTTTCCAAAAGGAAGCCCCCATATTTTGGGAGTATCAAATATTTTTACATAGTTGATTTCACTTGTTTTATTAAAGTAACCGTCCAGTTTTTTTTGTAAACCATCCAATAAATTCATATATACATCCTCCAAGCAACAATTTTTTTACATATCAACCAACAGCCTGCCAGCATCAGGCAAGCTATTTATAATCATAATCAATTTTTGAGGGGGGGAAGTTAAAAAAGATAGAACCGACTTCGCATTTTTAAAGGGGAGATAAATCGATTTTTCTGAGTCATAGGTCCGTAATTCAGGCGATATCAACAATTCAATGAAGCCAGTTTTATTGAGGATGAGAATAAAATTGGCCTTGCTGTGTCTTATTGCGTTGAGCGGGGGATTTTGAGAGATTCCCTTTTATATCATGGGGATAGAGATATCGAAATTGTAATTAATAATTGCATAATGCGATAAAATGTTGCATTTTATACACGTGCATTTTATAACACATGTAGTACAAAATCCCAGAGGGGTAAACTAAACTATGGCTATCAGTATACGTTTGGATGATGATTTCGTGAATGATGTAAAAATTCATGCAGCAGCTTCAAGCAGAAGTGTACCTAAGCAAATCGAGCATTGGGCTAAGATTGGCCGCATTGCGGAGGATAACCCTGATTTGCCGTACTCTTTTATCCTTGATTCTTTACTGGCAAAAAGCGAAGTCAATAGCGGTAAGGTGTCGCGTTATGTCAGAAGGACAAAAAGATCTAAAGATTGAAGTTTATGAAACAAGACGTTTCTCTAAGGCATTATCTAAGTTATCTGAGGATCTTCTTACGATAGTAGAAGATGAGATTGATAGAATAATTGATAATCCTGAAATCGGTGAGCAGAAGAAAGGTGATTTAAGTTTCCTTCGAGTCCATAAATTTAAGTTAAATAACCAGTTAACATTGCTTGGTTACTGTTGGGTTGAAGAGAAAATAGAGTTATACCTGCTGAACTTTGGCTCTCATGAAAATTTTTATCAGGAACAAAAGCGACACAGAAAAGCAGATTTAAAGCTCATTGGATAGGGACTCTATCCAATAAAGCGCGTTTCAAGGCTGCGTATTGCGTGGCCTTTTTTACACCACTCATTCAATAGACCCTTATTCACTTAAATCAAAGGCTACAAGCGGCCTATACCCTATGGATTTCAAGATGCATCGCGACGGCAAGGGAGCGAATCCCCGGGAGCATAGGTAACTATATGACCGGGGTGAGTGAGTGCAGCCAACAAAGAGGCAACTTGAAAGATAACAGGTATATATCATTCTCAAGCAAAGTCATTGTTGTGTTATAACATTATTAGTTTGTTTCTGGTATGACCTGGCTATGCAGCTATTGATGATTTGCAACGAAGTGCATTTATTAATCTATATGAGAGAAAAAATATGCCTACACTTTTTGACCCAATTCGCATTGGTGATCTCGACTTGCCAAATCGCATCATTATGGCTCCTCTGACACGTAATCGTGCAGAAGGAGAAGGGCGTGTCCCTAATGCGCTGATGGCGGAATACTATGCTCAGCGCGTTTCTGCTGGTTTGATTATCAGCGAAGCGACTTCAGTAACTCCGCAAGGAGTTGGCTACGAGAATACGCCGGGTATTTGGTCAGATGAGCAAGTTGCTGGTTGGCGATTGGTCACGGATGCTGTGCATGCTGCTGGTGGGCGTATTTTTATACAGCTTTGGCATGTGGGGCGGATATCGGACCCTGTTTTCCTTAATGGAGAACGGCCAGTGGCGCCAAGTGCAATTGCGGCTGATGGTCATGTTAGCTTATTACGCCCAAAACGTCCTTTCGTGGTTCCACGGCCACTTGAGTTTGAGGAGATTCCCGGTATTGTCGAAGCATTCAGGCGCGGAGCGGAAAATGCGAAAACGGCAGGGTTTGATGGAGTAGAAATACATGGCGCCAATGGATATTTGCTCGATCAATTCTTGCAAGATAATGCTAATCTGCGCACAGATCAGTACGGAGGTTCAGTCGAAAATCGGGCTCGATTACTGCTGGAAGTGACAGACGCTTGTATTTCAGTTTGGGGATCATCACGTGTTGGCATGCATTTGTCCCCACGTGGTGGTTATTACTCTATGGCGGATTCCAATCCTGTGGCGACGTTTGGATATGTAGCACGTGAACTTGGTAAACGAGGTATTGCTTTTATTTTCTCACGTGATGCTGTGGTTGATGGTGACTTAAGTAAGGTGATAAAAGAGGCTTTTGGGTCAATCTATATTGCTAACGAGGAACTTACTCAAGAAAGTGCCGAGCAAGTTCTTGCTGACGGCCGGGCTGATGCAGTGGCTTTTGGTCAATTATTCATCTCCAATCCAGACTTACCTCACCGGTTTTTGGTTAAAGCGTCATTTAATGAACAACAACCGGAAACTTTTATGGTTCCTGGGGCTATAGGCTATACTGATTATCCAGCGCTTACCTAGGTAAGGGGATATCTTACCCACAATGGATAGCCTAACATGAAAGATATTCGAATTGTTTTTCGGGGATGTTAATTTAAAGCTTTAATGGCGCTTTTTGGTTGAACGTCCCAAGATATCCGGCTGGCTCCTTTTATAAGAGCCGGTCATATTTCATTGCAGGATAATTTGAAGGAGAATGATAATGTCAGATTCATTAAATGTATCTATTGTTCGTCGTTTTTACGACTCTATGGGTGATATCGATGTTCTTCGCCAGATCATGGCGAGTGATATTATTTGGGATGTTACCGAAGGATCTCGGTATGGTGGGGTTTATGAAGGAATTGAGGATGTATTAAATAATTTTTTTGTGCCGTTTTTAAATGATATTGATGAGTTTGTGGTGGACAGTTCTGAATATTTTGAGTCAGATGATCATATCATTGTTCTGGGTAATTATTTGGGACGGGTGAAGCGTGGCAAACGGTTCATTTCTCGTTTCGTTCATATATGGACAGTGTGGGATGGGCGGTTAGTTAAATTACAACAAACTGCCGATACGCTTCAAATTGAGCGTGCTCATACAGATTATGCTATTCGGTGACATCGGTTATTATGCCAGCAATATTAACTGAGCCAAACAATAGCATAGGGTGATCAATTTTGCTAAGCACTTTGTCCAGGCTCGAACTTATACGAAAATAGGTGATATCGGTTGTTTTGATGTTTTGTTTCATCTTCACCTTGTTGTTTGAGCAGTTTTATCAGCAATTTTCCGGTGTCCCTGCCTATTTGGGGATAATCAATGCGAATTGATGTCAGTGTTGGCTGTGTGTGGTCACAATTATCTGAACCATCCAGACAAGCAACAGCCAAATCAGCGGGTATTTTAAGTAGACGCCGCTGACATTCAAACATGACTCCTAAAGCAATCACTTCATGACTACAAATCACACCTTCCAGTTCAGGTTGACGTAATAACATTTCAGTAATTGCCTGGCGACCAAATTGCATGCTAGCCGTATCCGAAGTAGTGATATTTTGGTCAGCATTCTGATAGTGATGCAGCATGGCTTTATGCCAGCCATTAATTTGCTGATTGCGTAAACGGCTGTCCATTTGGGCGCCAATATAACCGATATGCTTGCGGCCATTATTCAACATATGTTCAGTCAACGTATAGGCAGCTGCGGAAAAATCGGTTTCTATATTAATCGTCGTCTGCTGTTGATGAGAGCTTGCAACATTAATAATGGGAATATTGATATGAGAAATATTGCTGTGGGTTTTATCTGCCAATTGCGAACTGAAAATCACCAGTGCTGCTGCATTGCTTTGCAGTAGTGTCATGATAATTTCGGTTTCTTTATTATGGTTATATTCATGACATCCAAGCAAAACTTGAAAGGCATGTTTATTCAGCACTTGTTGCAGTGACTGTATAAATGTAGCGCTAGCTTTATCTGTCAGTGAGGGCACAAGTACTGCAATAATATTACTTTGGCCCGAAGCAAGTACGCCGGCAGCGCCATTTGGGATATATCCCAATTCTTGTATAGCGTGTTCAATTTTTTCTCGCAATTTATCCGATACCACTTCTGGTGTTCTCAATGCGCGTGAAACTGTCATTGAACCGACACCAGCATACTTAGCAACATCTTGTAATGTTACTCGCCCTGTATTACGGCGTTTTCGTGTCTTTTTCATCAAAATATTTTTCTATTTTTTTAATTAACGGCTATGAATTTGACGATGGGATTCTACCTGATCTCAGGCAAGCCGTGGGGAAAAAACCATGATGTACTTTCGCTTTATGGTGAATTAATCAAATAACAAATGATAGCGGTATCACAATTATGAGTTACGATCATAGATAGCGCTATCATTTGTGACTAATATCACTAGCAGAAGATAAAGATAGAAAACAGAAGATAGAGGGTAAGAGGGTAGGTAGAGCGGAATGAGATTTTAATTAGGGGAGATTGATGCTAAAGACGTTACTCACCCAAGATGTGATCCAAGTGATACCGGATGCTAAAAATTGGCGCGAAGCAATCGCGATTGCTTGTCAGCCTCTGGTGGAAAATGGTGCCATTTCTTCTTGTTATATTGATGCTATTTATCGTTCGCATGAGGTAATTGGTCCCTATTATGTTGTTGGGCCGGGAATTGCTATGCCACATGCCAGACCGGAACAAGGGGTTAACAAATTAGCTTTAGCGTTAACTGTGATTAGCAAAGGAGTGGAGTTTGGTTCTGAAGAAAATGATCCGGTTAATTTGTTGATTGTCTTGGCAGCAACTGATAGCAACAGCCATATCGAAGTGATCGCTAAACTTGCCGAACTATTTGATAATCAACAAGATATTGCATTACTGATGAGTGCCGAAAGTAAAGAAGAGATTCTTGCCGTGATTAACAAGTATTAAGTCGTTATTTTTGCTATGGGGTAACAGTATGAAAATCACTGTCGTTTGCGGACATGGGTTAGGTACCAGCTTGATGATGGAAATGAGCATCAAAAATATTCTGAAAGAGATGGGAGTAGATGCCAGTGTTGATCACGTCGATCTGGGGTCAGCAAAAGCAACTCAAAGCGACATTTTTGTCGGTACTAAAGATATTGCAGAACAACTGGTTATTCAGGCAGTCGATGGCAAAATTGTTGCGCTGGACAATATGGTGGATAAATCGGCAATGAAAATACGTCTGTCCGTGGCATTAGTTGAACTTGGTGCACTGTAACCGGGGGATTGTCATGGAATTTTTTCATTTTCTGATGAGTGATGTTCTGTCAGAACCGGCGATTTTGGTGGGGTTTATCGCGCTTGTTGGTTTGATCGTGCAAAGGAAACCGGTGACTGAATGTATCAAAGGTACTATAAAAACCATTATGGGGTTTTTGATCTTGGGGGCGGGTGCTGGATTAGTCGTCTCTTCACTGGGGGGTTTTGCTGAAATTTTCCAACACGCTTTTGGTATTCAGGGAGTCGTACCAAACAACGAAGCAATTGTTTCCATTGCGCAAAAGAGTTTTGGTAAAGAAATGGCAATGATCATGTTCTTTGCTATGGTGATCAATATCTTGATTGCACGTTTTACACCGTGGAAATTTATCTTTCTGACTGGGCACCACACATTATTTATGTCCATGATGGTCGCGGTGATTCTGGCAACAGCAGGGATCAAAGGCTCGATGTTGGTGGCTATTGGTTCTGTGGTTGTTGGCGTTGCTATGGTTTTCTTCCCGGCGATTGTCCATCCATATATGAAGAAAGTAACAGGTTCTGACGACGTTGCCATTGGGCATTTTTCCTCGCTTTCCTATGTTCTCGCTGGTTTTATTGGCAGCAAACTAGGAAATAAGGCCCATTCAACCGAAGAGATGAATGTTCCGAAAAGCTTGCTGTTTCTGCGTGATACACCGGTTGCCATCTCTTTTACGATGGCGATTATTTTCATGATCAGTTGCTTATTTGCTGGTGGTGATTTTGTGAGGGAAGTCAGTGGTGGGAAAAATGGATTTATATTCTCGCTAATGCAATCTATTACCTTTGCCGCAGGTGTATATATTATTCTGCAAGGTGTGAGAATGGTCATTGCAGAAATTGTTCCTGCATTTAAAGGAATTTCTGACAAACTGGTCCCAAATGCTAAACCTGCGTTAGATTGCCCGGTTGTCTTTCCTTACGCCCCTAATGCAGTATTGGTAGGATTCTTGAGCAGTTTTGTGGCTGGTGTTATCGGTATGTTTGTACTGTATGCACTCGGTATGACGGTCATTATTCCCGGTGTTGTGCCGCACTTTTTTGTTGGTGCGGCGGCCGGGGTTTTTGGTAATGCGACAGGGGGGCGTAGAGGCGCTATTCTTGGGGCTTTTACTCAGGGCTTTCTGATTACCTTCTTACCCGTATTTCTGTTACCCGTTTTGGGGGATATCGGTATTGCCAACACGACATTCAGTGATGCTGACTTTGGCGCATTGGGCATTCTGTTAGGTATTATTGTTCGTTGATTGTGGAGTATCTGGATCTTGGAATTGAAACAGGGCTATAAACACCCTGTCTCTTGTCAAAATGTTGATGTAAACCATTCGACCATGATAAAGCACCCGTCAGTGCTCATGAGAATTTCTTGGTTTCATCGTTTTTTATATAAAGTCTTCAACAGAAATAGAAAAGTAAATTTTCAAAAAAATGATTATTTAGTCACGTTTTTAGCCCTTTATTTTGATTTATCAAATTGTTATCCATATATCAGTTAGGGGAAATTTAAGCAAAATTCAGGTTAATTAAACAGGTCAGAGAGAAATATGTAATAATGAAATCGATTATTTATAGCAAAATATGGCCTATAGATTGAAGGTATTGGGGGGGAATATAAAGATCATAACTATTCTCTTTGCAAAGTGTTCTTAACTCAATTGCTGAGCTAACTGATAGTTTCTCATAGATACTTTCGAAATATTTTTCCACAGTGCGATATGAAATTTTCATTTCGTCAGCGATATATCTATTACTAACGCCACGGCAGAATAAAAAAATGATTATCCATTCTTTCTCTTTTAATAGATTGTTAGGTTGTTGAAATCGAATTGATATAGGAATATTGTTCTCCATATAATGAGATACAGTAAAATTATGTATTTCTCTTGCGTGAGCAATTATACCAATACACTGTTTATTTTCATCCATTAACGGATATTTATCACAGAAATAGGATGTGGCTTGTTCATTTTTTGCTTGAGGGTAAGTGCTAAGAGATGATATTCGTTGCATACCCTGTAACACCTTATGATCATGTTCCTCAAAAAGATGAGAGAATTGATTCACTGGCGAAGGTAATTCTTTATCGGTATACCCAATAATATCAATATTTTCAGGTAGCTTATTAGCTTTGATAAACATTTTATTTGCATAAATAAAGCGGAGCTCCTTATCTTTTACAAACCACGGTTCTGAGCTTTTATCCCACATATTAGTTAATTGAGGAGTAATAAAAGGGACTTTTTTACATCCTGATTGACTCATATTTGACCTTTATAACATTATTACCTTATAAAAAATTTGAATAAATAGACGATATTTATAAGTAAGACAATAAGAACCTTTTTGGTGCATAGAGATCAAAACTATTTAGTCGGCAATATTCCTCCAGTTGTGAGTCTGAGTTAACTTTCAATTTATTATAAATCTTTCTTATATATTCCTCTATGGTTTTATCTGAGATTTTGAGTAATTGACAGATTTGTGTCCTACTATATTTTTGTAGAAAAAGAAAGACAATTTCCCATTCCTGTTCAGTAAGGAGATGAGTCGGCGATTGAAACATAATAGAAGTAGGTAGTTTACTGTGAAATAGCCGAGCCAGTGAATTATCCTGAACTTTCCAGGCATGGAAAAGAATACCGATGCATTCACCTTTATCATCATCGAGTGGAAATTTTTCCTGGAAATAAGATGATAAAACTTTATCTCGCCCAAAGACATGTGTCTCTAATGATAAAATACTTTCTCTATTTTTTATTACCTGCAAATCATGTGTAATAAAATCTTTGGCAAATTCATTGCCCCTCCAGGGAATATCACTATCATATTTACCTTCATAATCATAGTTGGCATTTATATTTTGGAGTTTAATTAATGCACTATTACCATAGAGAAAACAGGAAGATTTATCTTTTACTCCCCACGGTTCATTGCTTGCTTCCAATGTGTTGATTATTTGTAACGAAGTGGTTGAATTTTTTCTAGTCATATTTGTGTAATATTTTGATTTAGGAAAACATAATGCTTTCTTGTTGCAAAAATTTTTCTGGTGTGTCGAGATCAACATCGTTAAGACAACAATATTCTTTTTGTTTTTGGTCGATGTATTTTTGTAAAACACAGACAGGTTAGAGAGAAATCTTTTTCTTTATTGGCATCAAAGAGAGTATTAATACAACTTCCTGAATTTTCATATTTTGCAATAGGCGAGGGTAACTCACTTGCTGAAAGTTCGGTAATATCAGAATTTTCAGATAAGTTGAGTCGTTGGCAAAAAAGCGGATTTGCATAGATAAATTTTGACCGGCAATATTTAGTTTCCCAAAAATCATGACTATTTTCCCACATGTAAACTAATTGCGGAGTAATATTATTTTGTTTATTTTTTATATTTAACATGGCAACTCCTTAATGAGTCTTTAAATCATTATCTGAAGCGTTTTTTTAATGATTACACTTAAAATAACCTGAATATATAAGAGATTGCAATGATTAATTCGTAAAGAAATAAAATTTATTGATTTTTACACATATCTGTTAATTAAATAGTTTATTATTCTGTGTAAAAAATACCTCTATGTAAAAAATATAAGTATTAATATTGTTTAGTTCTGAAATTATTTAAATCGTCTTTATACAGGTTTGATTTAATCCTTAACATCTCTTTCTCTGTTTTTATTTTCCTTGGCTGTCGAGATCATATTGTATAGCTTGTACTCAATGAATTAAGACGTTGCTTGTAATAATAGTAAATCAATGAACATGATCAGATTAGACTCGAATGAAGTTATTTCGTTGATTTCTGCATCGAAATAAATTGCCTCGTCATACAGTGCAAAGTGCACATCAGCTAGTGAAGCTAATGGATTAGCAGATGAGCGGGTAGAGGATGCGGATCACTCCTCAACGTCAATTAACGGGAAAAGTAACATGTAACTTTTAAACGTGTGAGTACACTCGCAAACCAAATTTTGTTGCAAATGATTGGCGGAGGAGGGCAATAATGGGTCATAATATTGAGGTTTAAAAAATTTATAAAAGGCATCATTGATGACGACATGGATAAAATCTGGTAGTGATCTGAAAAGCTGGATATTGTATCTAGCTGATATACCAGATCATTCTGCATAGAGAATCGTCTACCTGTGTTACCAGTTTGTTAGATTTGCTGTCTGCCGGGTTCCTCTAGCAAAGATAGAGAGATTAAATGTTTATCGGAAGCCGGCAAACATTGCTGCATCAACATCCTTCCTTAGTGATTTGAACCAGATATCAATCTGACGGACATGTCCTTTTGTTAAAATGGTTATTGGGCCTATCGCAGCGATTTTTGTTGGTAATTCTAGCCAAAAAGTCTTATTTGGTGGGGATCGGTTAATTGAATCACTATTTTTCTTTTGGCCTTGTGATGGTAAGAATAGGGGGGGATTACCGGAGAACAGACATTGAATATCTATCCATTACGCAGCTTGAGCATAGATCAAGTACAGGAACAGGGTTTTCATACAGTCATCTGCCGCCATTTCGGTGCAGGTTTAATTACTATGGGGGATTTAGGGTTGGTTCCGGGTCTTAATCAGTTACAGATAACGCAGCATGTTAAATGCGTTGAAACAAAGAATATTTGGGATAGACCATAATGGGTCAGCGAAGACATCTAACGCAACACGAAGTGGAAAGTATGCTGGAAATGGCGAAAAAGAGCCCTAATGGGGAGCGCGACTATTGTCTGGTATACATGAGTTTTGTTCATGGCTTACGTGTTAGTGAAGCTAGGTATCTACGGATATCTGATCTGGATTTGGAAGATGGAAGTTTATATATCCGGCGTTTAAAAGGCGGATTTTCTACTATTCATCCTCTTTTGGGCTATGAAATCCAGGCGATCAGGGAGTGGCTAAAAGTCCGTAAAACCTTCCGAGGGGCAGAAAGTGATTGGTTGTTTCTGTCGCGTACCGGAAAACCACTAACTCGCCAGCGCATTTATCAAATTATTAGTCAGTTAGGGAGATTGGCTAATATTTCCGTAGGTTCTCATCCGCACATGTTGCGCCATGCCTGCGGTTTTGCACTTGCAGATAGGGGAATAGATACGCGGTTGATACAAGATTATCTTGGGCACAGTAATATTCGCCATACTGTGCGGTATACTGCCAGTAATGCAGAGCGTTTCCACGGTGTTTGGGGTGTAAAAAGGAATCGGCATCGGGAATTACACTTTGATTATGTCCCACAGGAAAATGCTTGTTCAATTGAATAAGCGATTCTGATGTATGCGCCTGTTAAGGCGCATACATAAAAACCATCTGTAGAACTCGCTTTTCTTCTTCTTCACCTCGTAAAAATAAGCGTTTCGGAAACCCTTCAACTATTTCCAGAATAGGGTAAATAACCGGTCTAAAATCTAGGGTATTTAATGCCGCAGTTTCGCTGAGACTTGTTTGGATTGCCTCATTGATAAATGCGGTTAAACCTGTTCCATCTGTCGATGAAAAAAATGTTTCACAGAACCCTCAACATCGACATCTCTGCCAGCATAGGCAAGCACACTCATCTTGGGAAGGTTGGTGAATGGCAAGTGAGTTATTGGTTTACCAAATCTGTTAAACCGAAGATAGACAAAAAACGATGGCAGAAAAAATGTGAGTAATCTCAAAAAATTGCGATTTTATTTCACATAAGTATTGAATGAAAATTAGTCATGTCCCACACTCGTTGAAACGTTTCAGTTTTTTATCTCTTTTTTCTTTTATTGGACTTAATGCTTTTTTCTCTACGTATAAACTGAAACGATTCTATTTTTGGTAATAGGGAGAAAATTATGTTCCAGTTGGCTCTGCAAAATATCCATACTGGCGCAATTGCAACCAGTAAAGAGGATGCCATTCGCCAAGTGGCGGCCATGTTAGCCGCGAGTGGTAACGTCAGTGATGCCTATGTTGACGGCATGTTGCAACGTGAAAAGCAAATTTCCACCTACCTTGGCAACGGTATCGCCATTCCGCATGGCACGCTAGATACCCGTGATCTGGTCATGAAAACCGATGTACAGGTATTTCACTTTTCACAGGGTATTGAATGGGATCAAGGAGCGATGTGTTATGTGGTTATTGGTATCGCCGCGCGTTCCGATGAGCATTTGGCACTACTGCGTCAGTTAACACACTTACTGAGTGATGATCGTATTGCAGAGCAGCTAAAAACGATTGAGTCAGCACAGGCACTGCATAGCTTGCTAATGGGAGAAGTTCAGCAGGCTGAGTTTAAATTCGATACCAGCTTGATCACGTTAGATGTTAATGCCCGCGATCTGATGACATTACAGGCATTGAATGCCGGGCGGTTACAGCAAGTGGGGGCCGTAGATACGACCTTTGTCAGCAAAGTGATTAACAGCAAACCACTGGATCTTGGGCAGGGCATTTGGCTCAGTGATAGCCCCGCCGGTAACTTAACCAGCGCTGTGGCAGTGAGCCGATTATTCACGCGGGATAACGAGCCGGTGGTGATGTTGCTGACGGTTGCGGTTGCTGACGACCAACCGCTAAATGTGTTGCACCACCTAAGTAACTTGCTATTAGCACAAAAAGCGGAATGTTTGCTGAAAGCTGATGCGCCGACAGTGCTGACATTACTGACCAGTGGCGTACTGGCGCAGAGCGCCATATCCAGCGGGGAATTTGTCCTGTGCAACGAACATGGCTTACATACTCGCCCAGGTGCTCTGTTGGTTAATGTTATCCGGCAATTTTCCAGTGAAATTACCATCATCAATCTTGATGGTGCCGGTCAACCGGTAAACGGCCGTAGTCTGATGAAAATCATGGCATTGGGCGCTAAAAAAGGCCATCGGCTTCATGTTACTGCCAATGGTGATGATGCGCAGCAGGCGATAGCGGCCATTGGCGAAGCGATTACTTCCGGTTTGGGGGAGGGACCGCGAGAGTAGAAATCCCCAATTTGCCGTGATAATGGGGCGCGTCGATCTACAACCCTTTTAGCTAACAGCAGGAGAAGCATAATGAAAATGCTGATTATCGTTGATCCTTCACTCGGACTTGCCGGAAGTTATCTGGTGAAAACAATCCTCAGTGCCGCTGCGGCGGAAAACGGACTGATACTAACAGAAAATCCAGCAGAGGCCGATTTGGTGGTCGTGACCGGCAGTCGCATCCCCACCGATAACACATTGAACGGTAAGCTTGTTTATCTCGGCGACACGGAACAGGCATTGCATGCGCCGAAAAATTTCTTTCAGCAGGCAAAAGCTGACGCGAAGCCGTATCAGATACCGGCAACTGACATCAGTTGTGATACAAAACGGATTGTCGCGGTGACTGCTTGTCCTACAGGGGTAGCGCACACCTTTATGGCCGCGGAGGCCATCGAAACCGAAGCCAAAAAGCGCGGTTGGTGGGTAAAGGTGGAAACGCGCGGCTCAGTAGGTGCGGGCAATGTTATTACGCCGGAAGAGGTGGAAAAAGCGGATCTGGTGCTAGTCGTTGCCGATATTGACGTAGATCTGGCGAAATTTGCCGGAAAACCGATGTACCGTACCTCCACCGGGCTGGCGTTGAAGAAAACAGCGCAAGAATTTGATAGAGCGCTAGCCGAAGCCAGGCTTTTCGAACCGGAAGGGCAAAATGTTAAAACTGACCGGAGGGAAGAGAATACCGGTATCTATCGTCACTTGTTGACGGGCGTCTCTTATATGTTACCGATGGTGGTGGCGGGTGGCCTGTGCATTGCATTGTCATTTGCTTTTGGCATCACTGCATTTAAAGAATCGGGTACATTGGCGGCGGCGTTAATGCAAATCGGTGGTAGCTCAGCTTTTGCTCTGATGGTCCCTGTATTGGCTGGTTACATTGCTTTCTCGATCGCTGATCGCCCAGGTCTGACACCCGGTTTAATTGGCGGCATGTTGGCAACTAGCACGAACGCGGGATTTATTGGCGGTATTATTGCGGGTTTCCTCGCCGGTTACGTAGCGAAGTTGCTTAACACCAAAGTGAAATTGCCGCAGAGTATGGCAGCATTGAAACCGATCTTGATCATTCCGCTATTTGCTAGCCTGATCACCGGCCTGATTATGATTTACGTTATTGGTAAACCTGTCGCCGGTATCATGGCGGGGCTAACGTATTGGCTTTCTCATATGGAGACAACCAACGCACTCCTGCTAGGAGCCATTTTAGGCGGGATGATGTGTGCTGATATGGGGGGAGCGATAAACAAAGCTGCCTATGCGTTTGGTGTCGGCTTGCTTAGCTCGCAAACCTACGCGCCAATGGCTGCCATTATGGCTGCGGGGATGGTTCCCCCGCTGGCTATGGGAGTGGCGACACTGATTGCCCGGCAGAAGTTCGATAACGTTCAGCGGGAAAGTGGTAAAGCCGCATTGGTGTTAGGTTTATGTTTTATTTCCGAAGGCGCGATTCCCTTTGCTGTCCGTGATCCGATACGTGTGCTCCCATGTTGTATCGTTGGTGGTGCGGTGACGGGAGCCATCTCTATGGCAATAAGTGCGCAATTAATGGCACCGC
Source organism: Photorhabdus sp. S10-54 (assembly GCF_963878145.1). NCBI lineage: Bacteria > Pseudomonadati > Pseudomonadota > Gammaproteobacteria > Enterobacterales > Morganellaceae > Photorhabdus > Photorhabdus sp. S10-54. The sequence goes on from NZ_CAWNXG010000009.1 coordinate 59,664, forward strand.
ACGGTGGCCTGTTTGTGCTGTTGATTCCAGGTGCTATCACACCAATACTGGGTTATTTGATGTCGATTATTGCTGGTACTTTGTTGGCAGGATTGATCTATGCACTGCTTAAGCGTCCAGAAACGACCACAACTAAAACATAAAAACAGAAATTATTAGTTATCAAATTAAAATCATTGAAATTTAAGAAAATTACCTATTTATTCGTGACCTCATTCGCATTTTTGCTATTTTCCGATTGTTATTTGCCTCCTTAAATTGGATATAAATATATTCAAAAAAATGAAGAATTATTATGAGTCATGGGCTGCTTAAAAAAGAGGGGGTTGCACAAGCGTGCCTGGCACGTTATCTGCTAGGTGAGCGCTGTGGTAATCGGTTGAAAACGATTGAAGAGCTGTCATCTGACTATGGGTTATCTGTTGGGTTAGTTCAGTTTGCATTAAAAAAACTGGAGAGTTCTGGTGCGGTTTATGTGGAACGACGGGGGCGCAATGGTAGCTATTTGGTCAGTATGGATCACAAAGCACTGTTAGCCCATGCTGATATTAGTAACGTGGTTTGTGCAATGCCGTTGCCTTATACCCGATTGTATGAGGGGCTGGCAAGCGGTCTGAAAGCGCAATTTGAGGGCATTCCATTTTACTTCGCCCACATGAGAGGTTCAGATGCTAGGGTGGAATGCTTGCGTAAGGGTATTTATGACTTGGCGGTGGTATCACATTTGGCGGCGCAAACTTATTTGGAACAAGGTGATGTTTGTACTGTACTTGAATTGGGACCACATACCTATGTTGGTGCACACCAACTGATTTATCGCAAAGGAGGTGAACATAATATCCGTCGTGTTGGGCTGGATCATCGTTCTGCCGACCAGAAAATCATGACTGAAGTGTACTTTGCCGGGCAGGATATCACGTTGGTGGATATTTCTTACCACGAGAGCCTGTATAAGGTAGCGAAAGGTGACATTGATGCCGTGATCTGGAACGTCAGCAGAGAAGTTGAACTCAGTTCCAGGGAGCTTATTGCAGTACCGCTCCATGGAAGTGCATGTTTTATCCGAGCCTCTGAAGCGGTGATTTTAACCAGAGCTGATGACATTCTGATGCAACAACTTTTACGTACGATGGTAAATACAACAGAGTTATTAGTTCATCAACAACGTGTACTGGCAGGTCAGCAGGACCCAAGCTATTAATTTGGCATAGATGGCGTTAACGAATGGAAAATCGACTGAATTTGCTCTATCAGGGAAATGTCATTGATCAGGATATTCATGATGGCATGTTACAAGTTGTGGCTCAGCTTGAAAACGATTGGGAAATTCCTGTCAGGAATGCGTTAGGAGAAATAGTAATAACACATATGGCCAACGCGTTAATGCGCTCACGCCGGGGAGAACAAATCAGTTCAATGGATACTGAACTGCTGATGGAAGTGCGTCAATCGAGAATCTTTTCTCATTTGCAAGCGATTAATGCTTCGCTATTAGTACATTTTGACGTGCAATTACATCCCTGTGAGGAGGGGTATCTGCTGGCAAACTTGTTTAGCCTTTGGGCGGCAAAGGGGCAGTGATAACACGACAACAGAGATGAAGGATTTTTTTTTCCATCAAATATTCAAAAAAATGATGATTTAACATCTAACTTATTGCAGTGGCATTGATCGCCGAAGGAGTACAGGAGGTACAGCATGTTTATACATGCGCTGAACAAACAAAATCCGGCACTGATTGAGGCAGCTCAGACATTATGGGCGCGAGGGGTCTTACTGCCTGATACTTATGTTATTGACGTTGATCAGGTTTTAGAAAATGCCAGACGATTGCTTGCGGTAGCGGAGCATTATGGTATTGCTCTCTATCTGATGACCAAACAGGTTGGGCGTAACCCTTGGTTGGCTCGTAAACTGATGGAACTGGGTTATCAGGGTGTCACCGCAGTGGATTTTAAAGAGGCCAGAGTCTTGATGAGTGGGAAAATCCCGGTGACTCATGCAGGCCATCTGGTACAGATCCCTCGTAATATGGTCTCCTCAGTGATGCAGCAACATCCGGAAGTGATCACAGTATATTCTTTAGAAAAAGCGGAGGAAATTTCCAGTTTGGCGCAGCATGAGGGAAATGTGCAACGCATTATGCTGAAAATCTATGATGATCATGATCATTTATATCCAGGTCAGGAAGCGGGTTTTCACTTGTCGAAATTGCGCACCATCGTTCAGCGCATCATGGCAATGCCCGGTGTAAAACTGACGGGGTTGACACATTTTCCTTGCTTGTTGTGGCAAGAGGATCAGCAGCAGACACTGCCAGCGCCAAACTTATTTACTTTACTGAAAGCAACAGACATTTTACGACAAACTGGGATTGAGGTGACGCAGATAAATGCGCCGTCGGCGTCAAGCTGTAGCACACTGCCGCTATTGGCAAAGTATGGCGTTACCCATACCGAGCCTGGACATGCGCTAACAGGAACAATCCTTGCCAATTTTCGGGGAGAGCAGCCAGAGCGCATCGCTATGCTCTATCTGACGGAAATATCCCACCGATTTAACGGTAACAGTTACTGCTATGGGGGCGGTTATTACCGTCGTGGACGGGCGCATAACGCGCTGATATTCCTGCCAAACGGCCAGATTACCGCCACGCACCTGTTACCGATGGATGACACCAGCATTGATTACCATTTTCCTCTGAGCGGTGAATTTCCGGTCGGCTGTGTTGTCGTGCTGTGCTTTCGCACCCAGATATTTGCTACTCGCAGTGATGTGGCGTTGGTTAGCGGTATCCAGTCAGGGCATCCGGTCTTGGAAGGGCTTTATGACAGCCAGGGAAACCCTATCCCGATTAATGGAGAAAATGGCCTGTGAACAGACGCAGTTCCACTCTCTTCGTCTGAGGACTCTCTTACTCATGACCCAGAAAAACAGAATTGATGCATCTGGCTATACCTATGCACATGAGCACCTGCATCTCGATTTATCGTCATTTAAAAACAGCATTGACTGCCGGCTGGATCAGTACGACCTGATTTGTGAAGAGATGAAAACGCTGGTCAGCCTGGGTGTACACAATATTGTGGAGATGACCAATCGTTACATGGGACGTAACCCACAGTTTATGCTGGATTTGATGCGGGACTCCGGCATTAATGTAATAGTTTCAACTGGCTATTACCAATCTGCCTTTTTTCCTGAACATGTAGCACATACCACAGCTCGACAACTGGCGGATGAAATGATCGCTGAGATTGAACAGGGTATCGACGCTACGACGCTGAAAGCCGGAGTCATTGGGGAAATTGGTTCCAGCAAGGGGGTAATTACGCCTGATGAAGAGAAAGTATTTTATGCTGCGGCGATAGCCCATTTGGAGACCGGGCGTCCTGTTTCGACCCATACGACATTAAGCACAATGGGTCTTGAGCAACTGGCATTACTGAAAAAGCACGGTGTAGATGCTGAACGCGTAGTGATTGGTCACTGTGATCTTAAAGATAATCTGGACAACATCTTGCGCATCATTGAACAGGGGGCCTACATCCAGTTCGACACGATTGGCAAAAACGATTACTACCCGGATGAAAAGCGGATCGCTATGTTACAGACTCTGGCCCAACGTGGCTTGCTTAACCGCGTCATGTTATCGATGGATATTACCCGTCGTTCTCACTTAAAAGCCAATGGTGGCAATGGATTTGCTTATTTAATTACCACCTTTGTGCCGATGCTAAACCGGGCTGGATTAACGCAAACCGATATTGATTTGATGTTACGTGATAACCCAATGCTATTTTTCAACTAAAGGAAAAACATATGAGATTTGTTATTGGAGGACAAATTGAGAAAGAAAAAATTGCTGAAACTTTACGCCGTCTGGCCGGGGATAAAACCTTATCCATTACCGTGATGGGTGACATAGATGCCGCTATGGCGCTTAAGAGTGGTGATGCGGATTACTACTTGGGAGCCTGTAATACCGGTGGAGGCGCTTTGGCAATGGCAATTGCGATTGTTGGTATTGACAAATGCGCCACCATCAGTATGCCAGGGAAGATCCTGCCTGATGAAGAAATTATTGCCCATGTTAACGCCGGGAAAACGGCATTTGGTTTTACTGGTCAGGATATAGACGCGGTTATTCCGGTGGTTATCAAGGCTATTCTTTCTTCATGAGGACAGGAAAATGGAATATGAATTTTTCACTCGCTTAATGGAAATTGATCCGTTTAAAGCGGGTTTGTTAGCGGTGATTGGTGGGATATCTGCCATGATGGCTAACCGCGGTATTGCTGTATTTCATGATGGGCTACGTCCTTTAATGCCGGAACACCTGGAAGGGCGTATGAATCGTAAAACCCTGGCTGCCACCAGTTTTGCCCTAAGTTTTGGGTTGGTTATCGGCTTTGGTATTCCGTTCTCGCTGACCGCCCCGATTATTCTGGTGCATAGCTTATTATTGGGAACCGATGTCATTGGTACCTGGTGTGCAAACAGTAAAAAAGGTTTCATACTTTCCGCTGTCTTGGGAGCGCTATATGCCGTTGCCTTGATGACCGGTTTACGATCTGTTGTCGATATCTTTGCCCATTTGCCGGTTAATTTCATGGGTAACCTGAGTAAAGTTGGCGATCCTATCGTAGCCTGCTTTGCACTGTTTCCTGCGATTGTTGTGGCCTATCAATACGGATATGGCAAAGGAATATGGGTACTGATTGCGACATTGGTGGGATATATCGCGACGAAAGCGGTAGGATCATTGAGTTTTGGTGGGGCTCTGAGCAAACCGGTGCAATTGGATCCTAACGGGATAGCTCTGCTGATCTCAATGATTGTGATGTTCTACTTTGCTATGAAACAGCGTGCTCCCAAAGCCGGCGAGGGAGCTGCTCCGGCTAAAGGTGCGAATGAGACGCTGGTTGGACTATTCTCCACGCGGATACAGCGCATTCAAAATAACATCTGGTTGCTGGTATTAAGTGGTGGTTTGACTGCGGTAGCGGCTTCGATGTCACTCAGTCTGCTGGCGGAAGGTCCGGTATCACTGCAACTGATGGCGCAGGGGGAAGGGGCTAACGCCATGTTGGTGGCGCTTGCCAGAGCGATCAGCTTTGTGCCGTTAGTCGGTATGACAGCCATTGCGACTGGGGTTTATAGCCCGGTCGGCATGAAGTTCGTGTTTGTCGCCGGGTTAGTCACCAATAATCTGTGGATTGCCTTCATTGCCGGTAGTTTGATTATGTTTATAGAAATCAAACTGCTGGCGAGAATTGCTATCTGGTTGGATAAATATCCCGGAGTCAAAGCTTGTGGTGAGCATATTCGTACTGTTATTACCCGCATGTTAGAAGTTGCCTTATTGGTGGGGGGAATGATGGCTGCCAACGCCATTCTGCCGGGCATGGGATTTATGGTGGTGGCGGGTATTTATCTACTCAACCGTACGGCTAAACGTCCTTTGGTTGAAATGGCGATTGGGCCGATTGCAACGATTGTGGTTGGTGTGCTAGCTAACGTCATCTATCTGTTGGGCATCAGCTAATTGAATATACCCGTCATCTTTCAAGCTGCCTCTTTGTTGGCGGCACTTACTCACCCCGGTCACATAGTTCTCTATGCTTCCGGGGATTTGCTCCCTTGCCGTCGTGATGCATCTTGAAATCCATAGGGTATAAATTTCCCCCTTTATTTTGTGATGATAAAAATAGAGGGGAAGCACGAGAAAATAGATAGCACGAGAGAATAGATTAATGCGGGAGAGCCGATATTGAACACCTATCCATTACCTAGTCTGAATATGGAGCAGGCGCAGCACAAGCAGTTTCGTTTAGTTGATATTATCTGCCGCTATTTTCCAGGTGCGGATTTTCTCACTACAGGAGATTTAGGGCTGGTGCCGGGATTGAACCGGCCACAGATAACCCAACGCGTTGAACAGGTCATTGCCGATTTCTTTTCTGCTGAGGCTGCTGTGTTAGTACAAGGGGCGGGAACTGGGGCAATACGTTGTGGGTTGTCGGCATTACTTAATGCGGGCGATAGCCTGCTGATTCATGATGCGCCGTTATATCCTTCGACAGCGGTTACTGCCGAGCAAATGGGCTTGCATCTGGTGCGGGCCGATTTCAATCAATCCGAACAAATACGGGCTGCGATTTTGCAACATTTACCGGTCGCGGGGTTGGTACAACACACGCGGCAGAAAATTGATGATGCTTATGAGCTGGCAGACGTTATATCACTGTTGAATGCTGCATCACTACCGGTTCTGGTTGACGATAACTATGCTGCCATGAAAGTGGAACGTATCGGTTGTGAATGGGGGGCTATGTTATCGGCTTTCTCCAGCTTTAAACTGTTTGGCCCGCAAGGTATCGGTGTTGTGGCAGGTCAACAAGCGGCAATAGAGCGCATCCGGCGTAGTATGTATTCCGGTGGCAGTCAAGTACAGGGATTTCAGGCATTGGAAGTATTGCGTGGATTAGTATTTGCTCCGGTGATGCATGCTGTGCAGGCACAGGTGAGTGAAACATTAGTGGCCCGGCTTAATCAGGGAATCATACCGCAGGTGAAACAGGCGTTTATCGCCAATGCACAATCGAAAGTATTGCTGGTGGAGTTTTATGATGAGATTGCCGAACAGGTACTTCATGTTGCTCATAAGCTTGGTGCACTGCCATATCCGGTGGGCGCTGAATCAAAGTTTGACATTCCGCCACTGTTTTACCGGTTATCTGGTACATTCCGTCAATCTGATCCCACGTTAGAGAGACGGATGATAAGGATAAATCCTAATCGAAGTGGTGCGGAGACAGTAATAAGGCTCCTGAGTCAAAGCTGTGCACAGGCCGCTTCCTTGCTACACCCTCAACCACTCCCGATATACCGCTTTCCATCAGTATGAGAGGCAGACAACAAGCCCGTTCTTGGGTCTCGTTTTCATTTTGCCGGCGCGTGTGACGATGCTCGAAGTTGTGAAACACTATACGGGACTAACGTCCCGTCGAAACTCCCTTCCCGCCTTGTGTCGGCGAGAGTACCCTCTTAAAGGAAAAGATGGGGAAATCGATATCAAGGCTCAAGGCTTATAAATCCTGAATTAATGTAAAGGTCGGCGATGTCATTAATTGTATCCCTAATTATTACCTGAATGGTTAATAGAATTATTAATAATTAACAGTAAAATCGATTATTTATAATATAAAATGACCTATTGATAGAAAATACCTTGGTGGAACATAGAGATCATACCCCTTTTCTTTGCAAAGTAATCGTAACTCAGTCAATGAGCTGACGGATAGTTTTTGGTAAATACTTTCAAAATGTTTTTCCACCGTGTGGCATGAAACATTCATTTCAATGGATGTTTCATTATTATTCATACCGCAGCAAAATAGAAAAATAACCATCCACTCTTTCTCATTTAACAAATCATTAGGTGGTCTGAGACTGGCTGACGTTGGTATATTGTCTTTAATATAATGATAAACCGTAAAGTGCTCTAATTCTCTGGCGTGAGAGATAATGCCAATACAGTGATTATCCTCACCCATCAATGGATATTTTTCGCAAAAATAGGATTTAGGTGGCCGACCATTACCTTGAGGATAAGTGCCGACAGAGCATACTTTCTGCATGCATTCTAAGACCCTGCGATCATGTTCTTTAAAGTGATGAGCAAAACCATTAACAGGTATTGGTAATTCGTCAACGGTATACCCTATGATATTAAAGTTTTCCGGTAACTTAATGACTTTAATAAACTTGGTATTTGCATAAATAAAGCGGGATTCCTTATCTTTTACAAACCAAGGATCTGGGCTTCTGTCCCATATATGTGTTAATTGCCGAGTAATAAAAGGGACTTCTTTAAATCCTGATTTATTCATAAATATCCTTTAAGATAATTATTGCTTTTTTGAATTATTGAATGTAAATATATCATTGAAAGCAAAGCATATTTCCATAGGGTTGTCTATTTTATCAATAAATAACTAACAAAGGTAGTATGTAGAAACTGGGAAATAATACGTAATCTAAGACAATAAAAACCTTTCTGGGATATAGTGATCAAAATTATTGGCTCGACAATACTCTTCCAACTGTTGACTGGAGTGAATCCCGATTTTACGATATATCCTTGACATATGTTCCTCAACCTCATGATAGGCGATATTCAATATTTTCCCGATCTGTTTTTTGGGCTGTTTCTGTAAGAAGAGAAAGATAATATCCCACTCCCGATGAGTAAAAAGATCGGAGGGGGGTTGGAGTAGCATGGATGACGGTAATTTATCATAATATTGATATAGGTAGGTTAATGAATACTCTTTAGCCTTCCACATATGGTACATAACTCCCATACAATTACCATTGTCATGATAAAGAGGCAACTTTTCACAAAAATAGGATGACAAAATTTGCTCTTGCCCAAAAACATGGGTTTCAAGTGAACAGACTCTTTCGCCTTTAACCATGACATTTTTATCGTGGAGAATAAACTCCTTGGCGAATTCAGCACCATCCCAGGGCAGTTCATGATCATAAAGCCCTTCATAATCAAATGACTCTTTAAAATTATGAATAAACCTCTTTGTGGCTGAATTACCGTAAATAAAGTTTGAAGAACTATCCTTTATTCCCCACGGTTCATTACTTATTTCCATTGTATTAATAACTTGAGGTGATATTGCATAGTTATTTTTCATATTAGCAAAACTCCTTTATTCTAAAGGTTAAAGAAAAACTCTGTTTTTTGGATGGATAAATTTTTTGGGCATATAGAGATCATAATCATTGGTGCGACAATATTCTTCCAATTGATAACTAGAATGAACCCCAATTCTTCCATATATTCGTGAGATATGAGTTTCAACCGTACGATAAGAAATATTTAACATTCTACCAATTTGCTTGCTGGTATACTTGTGTAACATCAGGAAAATAACATCCCATTCCCGTTGAGTAAAGCGATCGGTCGGTGGCTGGAACATAATATTGGCTGGCAATTTTCCATGAAATAGCCGGGTGAATGAAAAATCCTGAACTTGCCAACCATGATATATAGTCCCCATACAGCTTCTGTCTTCATGATAAAGAGGATATTTTTCAAAAAAATAGGATGATAGAATTTGTTCTTTTCCATGTACATGTGTTATGAGTGAACACATCCTTTCTTCTTTTTCCATCACTATCTTATCATGAATCATATATTCTTTAGCAAATTCGGCTCCATCCCAAGGAAGGTCATAATCATAAAGCCCCTCATAATCAAAAGAGCTTGAAATATTTTGAACATGTTTACATGCTTGGTTGGCATAAATAAAACATGCATTTCTATCCTTTATTCCCCAAGGCTCATTGCTTTGCTTCATTGTATTAATAATCTGAGGTGATATTACATAGTTCTTTTTCATATTTAATGAGAATTCTTATTCATCTAGTGGTTAAAGAAACATTCTGCTTTCTGGGCGCACAAACCTTTCTGGCACATAGAGATCATAATCATTGGTGCGACAATATTCTTCTAATTGACGACTAGAATGAAGACCCATTCGTTTATATATGCGTGAGATATGGGTTTCAACCGTACGGTAGGAAATATTTAACATTATACCGATTTGCTTACTGGTATATTTGTGTAACATCAGGAAAATAACATCCCATTCCCGTTGAGTAAAAAGGTCAGTCGGTGGCTGGAACATAATAGATGCTGGAAGTTTTTCACGAAATAGTCGGGTAAATGAAAAATCCTGAGCTTGCCAACCATGATATATCACGCCCATACAGTTACCATCTTCATGATAGAGAGGATATTTTGCAAGAAAGTAGGATGACAGAATTTGTTCTTTTCCAAATAAATGTGTTTCGAGTGAACATATTCTCTTTTCCTGTTCCATGACTTTTTGATCATGAACCATGTATTCTTTGGCAAATTCGGCGCCATCCCAGGGTAATTCATGTTCATAAATCCCTTCATAGTCAAAAGAACTTGAAATATTTTGAAGACGTTTACATGTCTGATTGACATAAATAAAGCATGAGTTTTTATCTTTTATTCCCCAAGGCTCATTACTCTGCTCCATTGTATTAATAATCTGAGGGGAGATGACATAGTTCTTCTTCATATTAGTGAGAACTCCTTTTAATCTAAGGGTTAAGGGAGCATTCTGCTTCCAGGTTGCACAAATCTTTTTGGCACATAGAGATCATAGTCATTGGTGCGACAATATTCTTCCAATTGACGACTAGAATGAAGGCCAATTCGTTTACATATGCGTGAGATATGGTTTTCAACCGTACGGTAGGAAATATTTAACATCATACCGATTTGCTTATTGGTATATTTGTGTAACATCAGGAAAATAACATCCCATTCCCGTTGAGTAAAGAGATCGGTCGGTGGTTGAAATAATATAGACGCCGGGAGTTTTCCATGAAATAGGCGAGTGAATGAGAAATCTTGGGCTTGCCAACCATGATATATAATGCCTACACAGCTTCCGTCTTCATGATAAAGAGGATATTTTGCAAAAAAGTAGGATGATAGAATTTGTTCTTTTCCATGTATATGTGTCTCAAGTGAACATATTCTTTTTTCCTGTTCTACCACTTTTTTGTCATGGGCCATGTATTCTTTGGCAAATTCGGCGCCATCCCAGGGTAATTCATACTCATAGAGTCCTTCATAGTCAAAAGAGCTTGAAATATTTTGAAGACGTTTACATGCCTGATTGACATAAATATAGCGTGTATTTTCATCCTTTATTCCCCAGGGCTCATTACTCTGCTCCATTGTATTAATAACCTGAGGGGAGATGACATAGTTCTTCTTCATATTAGTGAGAACTCCTTTTAATCTAAGGGTTAAGGGAGCATTCTGCTTCCAGGTTGCACAAATCTTTTTGGCACATAGAGATCATAATCATTGGTGCGACAATATTCTTCTAATTGACGACTAGAATGAAGACCCATTCGTTTACATATGCGTGAAATATGGTTTTCAACCGTACGGTAGGAAATATTTAACATCATACCGATTTGCTTACTGGTATACTTGTGTAACATCAGGAAAATAACATCCCATTCCCGTTGGGTAAAAAGGTCAGTCGGTGGCTGGAACATAATATTGGCTGGCAATTTTCCACGAAATAGCCGGGTGAATGAGAAATCCTGAACTTGCCAACCATGATATATTGTTCCTATACAGCTTCCGTCTTCATGATAGAGAGGGTATTTTTCAAAGAAGTAAGACGACAGAATTTGCTCTTTGAAGAATTTATGTGTTACAAGTGAACATATTCTTTCTTCTTTTTCCATTACTATTTTATCATTGGTCATGTACTCTTCAGCAAATTCAGCTCCATCCCAGGGAAGATCATAATCATAATGCCCCTCATAATCAAAAGAGCTTGAAATATTTTGAACATGTTTACATGCTTGATTAGCATAAATAAAGCATGAGTTTTTATCTTTTATTCCCCAAGGCTCATTACTCTGCTCCATTGTATTAATAACCTGAGGTGATATTGCATAGTTCTTCTTCATATCAGTGAGAACTCCTTTTAATCTAAGAATTAAGGAAACATTCTGCTTTCTGGATGCACAAACCTTTCTGGCACATAGAGATCATAATCATTGGTGCGACAATATTCTTCCAATTGACGACTAGAATGAAGACCCATTCGTTTATATATGCGTGAGATATGGGTTTCAACCGTACGGTAGGAAATATTTAACATCCTACCGATTTGCTTACTGGTATATTTGTGTAATAGGAGGAAAATAACATCCCATTCCCGTTGGGTAAAGAGATCAGTCGGTGGTTGGAACATAATATTGGCTGGCAATTTTCCATGAAATAGCCGGGTGGATGAGAAATCCTGAGCTTGCCAACCATGATATATTGTTCCTATACTACTTCCGTCTTCATGATAAAGAGGATGTTTTTCAAAAAAATAGGATGACAGAATTTGTTCTTTTCCAAAAGTATGTGTTACAAGCAAACATACTCTTTCTTCTTTTTCCATCACCTTTTGATCATGAGCGATGTATTCTTTGGCAAATTCGGCCCCATCCCAGGGTAATTCATCATCATAAAGCCCTTCAAAGTCAAAAGAACATGAAATATTGAGAAGACGTTTACATGCTTGATTGACATAAATGTGGCATGAGTTTTTATCCTTTATTGCCCAAGGGGCATTACTTTGCTCCATTGTGTTAATAACCTGAGGGGAGATGACATAGTTCTTCTTCATATTAGTGATAACTCCTTTTAATCTAAGGATTAAGGAAACATTCTACTTTCTGGATGCACAAACCTTTCTGGTACATAGAGATCATAATCATTAGTGCGACAATATTCTTCTAATTGACGACTAGAATGAAGACCAATTCGTTTATATATGCGTGAGATATGGGTTTCAACCGTACGGTAGGAAATATTTAACATCCTACCGATTTGCTTACTGGTATATTTGTGTAATAGGAGGAAAATAACATCCCATTCCCGTTGGGTAAAGAGATCAGTCGGTGGTTGGAACATAATATTGGCTGGCAATTTTCCATGAAATAGCCGGGTGGATGAGAAATCCTGAGCTTGCCAACCATGATATATTGTTCCTATACTACTTCCGTCTTCATGNCTTTCTGGATGCACAAACCTTTCTGGTACATAGAGATCATAATCATTAGTGCGACAATATTCTTCTAATTGACGACTAGAATGAAGACCAATTCGTTTATATATGCGTGAGATATGGGTTTCAACCGTACGGTAGGAAATATTTAACATCCTACCGATTTGCTTACTGGTATATTTGTGTAATAGGAGGAAAATAACATCCCATTCCCGTTGGGTAAAGAGATCGGTCGGTGGTTGAAATAATATAGATGCGGGAAGTTTTCCATGAAATAGTCGAGTAATTGAGAAATCTTGGGCTTTCCATGCATGGAGAAAGAGACCGATACATTCATTTTCATCATTATATATTGGATATTTTTCCGAAAAATAAGATGATAGAAATTTATCTTTCCCATATGTATGTGTTTCAAGTGAACATATTCTTTTCTCTTGTTTCATAACATTTTTATCGTGAATAACGAATTCTTTTGCAAATTCAGCCCCGCTCCAAGGGAGTTCAGTATCATATTTCCCTTCATAATCAAATAAATCTGGGAGATTTTGGATTTGTCTGAATGCCAAATTACCAAAAATCCAACATGAGTTTTTGTCTTTGATTGCCCAAGGTTCATTACTTTGCTGCATGGTGTTAATAACTTGAGATGAAATAATTAATTCATTTTCCATGTTATCATTCCTCTTTCTAGCTTTAAAATTAGATTTTTAATCTTATAATCAATTTAACTCACGACTACCTCAAACCCTAGGGTAGTTCATGATCATAAAACCCTTCATAATCAAATAATTGTTTAAAATTATGAATAAATTTTTTTTTAGCTGCATTGCCGTAGATAAAGTTTGAAGAACTATCCTTTATTCCCAACGGGTCATTGTTCATCGCCATTGTATTAATAATCTGAGGTGATATTGCATATTTCTTCTTCATATTAGTGAGAACTCCTTTTTAATCTAAGGGTTAAGGGAGCATTCTGCTTCCAGGTTGCACAAATCTTTTTGGCACATAGAGATCATAATCATTGGTGCGACAATATTCTTCCAATTGACGACTAGAATGAAGACCCATTCGTTTACATATGCGTGAGATATGGTTTTCAACCGTACGGTAGGAAATATTTAACATTGTACCGATTTGCTTACTGGTATATTTGTGTAACATCAAAAAAATAACATCCCATTCCCGTTGAGTAAAGCGATCAGTCGGTGGCTGGAACATAATATTGGCTGGCAATTTTCCATGAAATAGCCGGGTGAATGAGAAATCCTGAGCTTGCCAACCATGATATATTGTTCCTATACAGCTTCCGTCTTCATGATAAAAAGGGTATTTTTCAAAAAAATAAGACGAAAGAATTTGTTCTTTTCCAAATGAACATGTTATAAGTGAACATACTCTTTCTTCTTTTTCTATCACTTTTTGATCATGAGCGATGTACTCTTTGGCGAATTCGGCCCCATCCCAGGGCAATTCATGATCATAAAATCCTTCATAATCAAATGACTCTTTAAAGTTATGAATAAATTTTTTTGTAGCTGAATTACCATAAATAAAACATGAGTTTTTATCTCTTATTCCCCAAGGCTCATTACTTTGCTTCATTGTGTTAATAACTTGAGATGAAATAATTAATTCATTTTCCATGTTATCATTCCTCTTTCTAGCTTTAAAATTAGATTTTTAATCTTATAATCAATTTAACTCACGACTACCCCAAACCCTAGGGTAGTTCATGATCATAAAACCCTTCATAATCAAATAATTGTTTAAAATTATGAATAAATTCTTTTTAGCTATATTGCCGTAGATAAAGTTTGAAGAACTATCCTTTATTCCCAACGGGTCATTGTTCATCGCCATTGTATTAATAATCTGAGGTGATATTGCATAGTTCTTCTTCATATCAGTGAGAACTCCTTTTAATCTAAGAATTAAGGAAACATTCTGCTTTCTGGATGCACAAACCTTTCTGGTACATAGAGATCATAATCATTAGTGCGACAATATTCTTCTAATTGACGACTAGAATGAAGACCCATTCGTTTATATATGCGTGAGATATGGGTTTCAACCGTACGATAGGAAATATTTAACATCCTACCGATTTGTTTACTGGTATATTTGTGTAACATCAGGAAAATAACATCCCATTCCCGTTTAGTAAAAAGATCGGTCGGTGGTTGAAATAATATAGACGCCGGAAGTTTTCCATGAAATAGCCGGGTGAATGAGAAATCCTGGACTTGCCAACCATGAAATATCGTTCCCATACAGCTTCCGTCTTCGTGGTAAAGAGGATATTTTTCACAAAAATAGGATGACAGAATTTGTTCTTTCCCAAATAGATGTGTTTCGAGTGAACATATTCTTTCTTCTTCTTCCATCACTATTTTATCTTGAGTCACGTGTTCTTTAGCAAATTCAGCACCATTCCAAGGAATTTCATAATCGAAAAGCCCTTCATAGTTAAAAGAATTTGAAACATTATGAAGAGATTTTAATGCCAAATTAACATAAATAAGGCATGAATTTTCATCTTTTATTCCCCAAGGATCATTACTCTGTTCCATTGTATTAATAACTTGAGATGAAATAATTAATTCATTTTCCATGTTATCATTCCTCTTTCTAGCCTTAAAATTAGATTTTTAATCTTATAATCAATTTAACTCACGACTACCCCAAACCCTAAGATAGTTCATGATCATAAAACCCTTCATAATCAAATAATTTTTTAAAATTATGAATAAATTTTTTTTAGCTGCATTGCCGTAGATAAAGTTTGAAGAACTATCCTTTATTCCCAACGGGTCATTGTTCATCGCCATTGTATTAATAATCTGAGGAGAGATGACATAGTTCTTCTTCATACTAGTGATAACTCCTTTTAATCTAAGGATTAAGGAAATATTCTGCTTTCTGGATGCACAAACCTTTCTGGTACATAGAGATCATAATCATTGGTGCGACAATAATCTTCTAATTGACGAGTAGAATGAAGACCAAGTCGTTTATATATGCGTGAGATATGGGTTTCAACCGTACGATAGGAAATATTTAACATTCTACCGATTTGCTTACTGGTATATTTATGTAACATCAGAAAAATAACATCCCATTCCCGTTGAGTAAAGAGATCGGTCGGTGGTTGAAACATAATATTGGCTGGCAATTTTCCATGAAATAGCCGGGTGAATGAGAAATCTTGGGCTTGCCAACCATGATATATCGTTCCCATACAGCTTCCGTCTTCATGATAAAGAGGGTATTTTTCAAAAAAATAAGACGAAAGGATTTGTTCTTTTCCAAAAGTATGTGTTAAAAGCAAACATACTCTTTCTTCTTTTTCCATCACCTTTTGATCATGAGCGATGTATTCTTTGGCAAATTCGGCCCCATCCCAAGGTAATTCATCATCATAAAGCCCTTCAAATTCAAATGAACTTGAAAAATTCTTAAGAGATTTTAATGCCAAATTACCATAAATAAAGCATGAGTTTTTATCCTTTATTCCCCACGGGTCATTACTTTTCTTCAATGTATTAATAACTTGAGATGAAATAATTAGTTTATTGTCCATATTATTACCCCTATTTTTCTAACCTTAAAATTAGATTTTTAATTTTATAATCAATTCAATTCCATACTACCTATAGTGACAAATCTTGCGGGAATATAAACGTCAAGTTTATTTTCTTTGCAGAAATCTTTCAATTCTTCGTGTAATGATAAATTGAATTTTTGGTAAATTGACTGAATATGATTAACCACATCTTCGGCACTTATCATTAACTCTTCACCGATTTTCTCTTCATCTAATGAGCGCAGAGTTAGAAAGAGAACTTCCCATTCAGTTTGTGTCAATTTGTCATTAGGGGCGATAAATTCCAACGTTGCCGGAGGGGTTTTATCATAATAGTAAGCAGTAGAAAAGTTTTGGGTTTTGCACATATGAAAAGTGATCCCAATACAATTGCCATCTTCATCACAAAGTGGGTATTTATTACAAAGATAGATTTGCTTAATCTTATATTCTTCAAATGGATGCGTTTCTAGTGAACTAACGCGTTGCATAGTTTGAAGAACTTTTTGATCCTGACGGTGGAATTCTTTTTCATATTCTGCAATAGGTGAGGGTAATTCACCTGTTGTAAGCCCGGTAATATCGAAATCTTCAGGCAAATTGTGTAGTTGATAAAAAGCGGAATTGGCGTAAATAAATCTTGATTGGAGATCTTTGGCCCCCCAAGGTTCATCGCTGTTTTCCCACATATGAATTAATTGTGGGGTGATATTATTAGGTCTGTTTTTTATATGTTGCATTGGTGACTCCTGAACGATTATTTCAGTTGTTATCTGACATGTTTGTTAACTAATTATACTCAAAATGCCTTGGTAATATAATAGAATATAATAACTTGCTCGTCAAAATACATATATTTATTAATTAAGACTTTTATTGTTATATAATGATACTTTTAACATTAACGAATATAACTAAAAATACTATTTTGTATAAAAACATTTTAGTTTACTTACTAAACAGCAAAATTAATGAATAAGCTTTTTAAATCATGAGTAATTAAGTGACGTAGATCAAAAATTTTCTGTCATTAACCAAAGCGTGAGGGAGTGGTTGTTATAACGATGATAGGTAATAGGATGAAAAAGAAGGTGTTATTTTTGGAGCGGAATAATGGCGAAAAAATGGCATTTAATCGGAATAATATTCGATCAATTAAAGAATGCTTTTTAAACGGCGTATGTAGAGCATTGTAATTAGATAAACCATATTTTGGAATTATCAGAATAATCAACTAAATAGAGTTTTCAATCTAAAAACCGAGTTTGAATTTGCCTACTGCGGACAATGGCTATTCTTAAATAAAATTAAGGTTAGGTAAATTCTATAAAATTAAATTATCGAAGAATAATTAAATAAAAAACTTACTTAAAATGGTATAGTCCGAGATATAAAGTTGCATTTCAAGTTCCACTTAGATGTTTGTTACAATCAGGTTCTTACCCCATATCCCGCAGTTTGTATCAATGATTTTCTGCTTTGACAGTGCCGGCGAGGTAACGCCGGAGGTAAAAATTTGACCTGATTTTCATTAACTTCAGAATATTCCTATATTTTTTAACTTAAATTTGTTGCATTATTGATCATCGCTTAACACTTAAGTGGTAATAATATGTCAATGATTTTAGTTAAACCCATGCTTCATGTGGTAAGTCAATGGAAAAGTGAATAGATGGCAATAGGATATTTCCTGCTGGTTGGTGACAAAACCACCTGTGGCGGACAGATTATTACTGGTGACCACACCATGACATTTAATGGACGCGCAACGGCTCGCGAAGGGGATAAGGTTACCTGTGGTAAGCATCCCGGTACTTACATCATTGTCGGTGGTGTATCCGATATGTTTGACATGGGGCGAAAGTTGGCCGGCACACTGGATAGTGTCAGCGCTTTCCCCTGTCGGGCCCGGTTTATTAATTCTGAGATGGACAGCTATGAGAAGCAGGATCAGCCTCGTCAACAAGCGGTAATGGCGGCGCAGAACTTCTCATCACCGGTGAAGGAAGTGAGGGATATTCAGCCCAGTCCTCCACCAGTAACGCAGGAGCTTCCGCCTCCGATCCCGGTATTTGCCAAATCCCGCCAACGGGCCAAAGGTTGTACTGATGCCGGTACGGAGACTGAACCGGCAAATAATTTTGGCAGGATAGCGATATATCAGGTGCCGTCATCTCCTGCGCCGGTCACGGCACAAGAGCCTGAACAGCCTCCACAGGGCAAGAAATACCCGCCAAACCGGATAAGCCGCAGGATAAAAAATTACCGTGGTATAAGCGGTGGTTTAGCGGTAGCAAAGATAAGGCCGAAGCCGCCGTTACCGCTGTGGCCGCCATTGCTCGCGGTGCGATAGCGGACGGTGAAGCATTGGTGATGCGTTACGTTGGTGGTGGCGTTACCAGTGCTGGGCGCTGGCTGGCGGCACCGAATCTGTTGACAGTCGGATTAATGGGACTGTTTTATTCATCGGAGCTAAATCAAGGCGAAGAGGACTATTTAGATCGGTATCACCTGAGTGAAATTGCGGAACGGTCCGGTAAAGCGCCGACTCGTGTTCGCTTTCGTTGGATCAGAGATGAAAAAAGCGGAAGGATGACGGTTCAGGGCTATCACGTTAGCCCGGAAAGTGGTTTGGATAAAGTGCCAGTTCGTATGATGAGATTGAATCCGACTACCGGTAATTATGAATGCACAAACTTAATCAGGAACAGGAGTTATACAAATAATGGCGGCCAACATTGAAGCATTGATTAATTTCTTGGGTAAGTCTTATCAGGAAATTTTTGATAAAGGGTTAATTCCTTATAAGACCAAGCCAACAGGATACCCAGGAGATCCTGATATCACTTTGGATATGATTAAAGAAGGGATGTATTTGGCTTTTAAGAGGGATGGTAAGATTCTGTTTGCTATATACCCGTCATCTTTCAAGTTGCCTCTTTGTTGGCTGCACTCGCTCACCCCGGTCACATAGTTCGCTATGCTCCCGGGGACTCGCTCCCTTGCCGTCGCGATGTATCTTGAAATCCATAGGGTATATAATATTTTTAAATAAAATATTCCAACAGGGCGGGTTATTTTCTCCATTAATAATGAATAAGAACAACATGAAAAAACTAGGAATAAATACGTAATCTAAGACAATAAAAACTTTTCCGGTATATAGTGATTGAAATTATTGGCTCGACAATACGCTTCCAGTTGTTGGCTGGAATTAACCCCTATCTTACGGTATATCCGAGTCATATAAGATTCAACAGTGCGATAGGCCAGATTCAGTATCCGTCCAATTTGCTTTCTGGTATTTTTCTGTAAAAAGAGGAAAATGACATCCCATTCACGTTGAGTAAAAAGATCAGTTGGTGGTTGCAGCATAATTGAGGCGGGAAGTTTGTTGTGGTATTGATGTAAATAGGATAATGAATAGTTTTGTGCTTTCCAACCATGATATATGACTCCGATGCAATCTCCATCTTTATGGTAAAAAGGTGATTTTTCGAAAAAGTAAGACGATAGGATTTTCTCTTTGCCAAATATATGGGTTTCGATTGAGCATATTCTCTGCTGTTTTTCTATTACCTTTTTGTCATGATTAATAAATTGTTCCGAAAATTTAGCGCTATCCCAAGGAAGTTCATTTTCATAGACCCCTTCAAATTCAAATGAATTTGAAAAGTTCTGAAGAGATTTTAATGCTAGATTACCGTAAATAAAGCATGAATTTTTATCTTTAATTCCCCAAGGCTCGTTGCTTACTGCCAGTGTATTAATAACTTGAGATGATATAGTTATGTGATTACTCATATTATAGTTCCTTTTTACCTATTTTGGGTTTAAGTCGTGATATGTTTGAATCATATTGTCAGTTTAATACTTTATTACCAGCAATAACAGGCTTTTTCATAAAATAATTATTATGGTTATTTTTATTACGAGAATTGTTTAGTTGTATATGACATTGTAGATTTAATTTTGGGTAAATTTTCTTACTATAATTAACTGTGTTTTCTACAATAGATGAAGGTAATTTACCAGTTAAAAATCTTTCAATATCCTAATTCTTAGGAACATTGTGATATTGGTAGAGAATAGGGAGGGGGATTTTTGATAAATAATTATTTTTATTGGAAATTATTGCCTTTTTTACACAGGTAAATTAGTTCAATAATGGTATTATTTTTGTTGTAATTTATAGTTAATATGACATTTTATTATTTAGGTGATTATTTAAATGATTTATTTGTTTATGATATTTAAAATAGCTGTGTTTTATAATAGAGAGAAATGGCTAATTCTTTCTTTTAATTAAATTTAAATTTATTTAAGATGTGAATTTCAAATATGAGGAAATGTAACAGGAAATAATTATTTTTTCTAAAAATTAAATAGGCATTAAGCTGTTTATGTAACTGATATTTTTAATATATGAAAATTATGCCGGTATAATTTGAAATAATCTTACCATCCATTGATGGTAAGATTGTATTATACCGACAGCGATAAACTATTTAATCATGCTTTTTATGATTAAAAAATAGTAAATAAAATCATTAAGATAGTAAAAATTTTTCGGGTACATAGCGTTTAAAATTGTTGATGAGACAGTATTCTTCCAGTTGTTGGTTGGAGTCAACACCTATCTTGTGATATATATTGGTCATATGGGATTCAACTGTATGATAAGAGATATTTAATATTTTTCCAATCTGTTTCCTGGTGTATTTTTGTAAAAAGAAGAAAATAATATCCCATTCACGTTGGGTAAAAGAATCTGTTGGTGGGTGAAATATAATAGAAGTGGGCAGCTCGTTATAATATTGATGTAAGTTAATTAATGAAAAGTCTTTGGCTTTCCATCCATGAAAAAATATGCCTATACATTCCTTTGCATCGTTATATAGTGGTAATTTTTCTTGGAAGTAAGACGATAAGATTTTTTCTTTTCCATATGTATATGTTTCAAGTGAACAGATTCTTTTCCCTTTTGTTATTACAATTTTATCGTGATCAATAAATTCTTTCGCAAACTCCGCTCCACTCCAGGGAAGTTCGTCATCAAAAAGCCCTTCATAATCAAATGACGTTGGAATGTTTTGAATAGATCTTAGGGCCAGGTTAGCATAAATAAAGCGTGAATTTTTATCTTTGATTCCCCACGGTTCATTGCTTGCTTCCATCGTGTTTATTATTTGTGATGAAATATATGTTCCATTAATTTTTTTCATGATTAAGACCTATTATAGTGATGATAAGTTTATAATACTCGGCAACCCTAAGTGATCAATATTTATACCCGTTATCCTTCAAGTTGCCTCTTTGTTGGCTGCACTCGCTCACCCCGATCACATAGTTTGCTATGCTCCCGGGGATTCACTCCCTTGCCGTCGCGATGCATCTTGAAATCCATAGGGTATATAGGGTGTAAAAGAGGGTAGTTATTTTTCTTGTAGTGGTCTCCAAATGAGTGAGTTTCTAGCAAAGTGACTCTGCATCGTTTCAAAGTATGTTTTATCTTAGTAGAGGAATTCTTGTTCATATTTTAAGATTATCAAATATAATTTATATGTTTAAATGACTCTATTTTTATTCTTCGTACAAGTTAAGATTAAAGTGATACTGTTTAGTTTACTTTTTATATTTTGCATAGTAAATCCTTGGTGATTACTTAAGACATTATCTGAATGATTTAAGTAATAACTCTACTTAACATGATTTGATTCTATAGCATAGAACAACAATTTGTTTTTCAAGGGAAAATAACTATTAATTAAATTCTTTATTATTTAATAGAAAAACTTTAAATAAAAACAAATATATTTATTGGTATTATTTTACAGCAAAATTATTTAATAAGGGTGTTTTTTATGAATGTTCAATGATAGCTGGTAATACTTATTTTTTTTCGATGGTAATTATTGATGAATGGTTATATACCCTATGGATTTCAAGATGGATTGCGACGGCAAGGGAGTGAATCCCCGGGAGCATAGCAAACTATGTGACCGGGGTGAGTGAATGCAGCCAACAAAGAGGCAACTTTAAAGATGACGGGTATAATCACTTAAATTTCCCTATAATCTAACTTTTCAAATGAATTTATAGCGCTATTTTTCGATAGATTATAAATTTTAACTCCTCTTTTTATTGCTATTTCATGAGCTAGGTTGAAACAAGGAATGATGAAATCATGTAAGTTATTATTTAATTTGGTATCTAGCTGATCATTTTGGGTTTCATAAAATCTTGGTTTCGAAAAATTGTTCATGTCTAGACCTGCGAAATATATTTTTTTATAGCCCAAAAACAATGCTATTTGCAGAGCGGAATATGCAACTGTTGTTCCGTTGTAGAATCCGAGATTTAAGTTTAATGAGAATGCTACACTATTCTGTATTATTATTTCATCACTCTTTATTTCAAAAAGTTCTTTTTCCTCTTGATAAACTGGCTGGTCAATATTCTCAATAATAATGACTTTACATGTTAATTCAAGATAACCGTAATGAATTAAGATATCATTGAGACAATCCATTGTTGTGAAGAGTATCAATTCATCGTCTTTTAATATATTTAAAACGATATTCTTCCTATTTATAATGAATGTGCGGTCAATTATAACATGGTATTTGAATTTCACTTCTGGTGATAATTCATACGAGCCGTTAACACCCATAATATCAAATTTGGTATCATCAAAAAAATCTGTTTTGATGGTAGATACCGACGGTCCAGATGCAATAATGATTAAGGGTTTTTCTGATTTTTTTGGGAATTCATTGATGTTTATATTTTTCTTATTGAATGAAACGGAGTCGATTTTGCCATTAATGTTTCTTGAGATCTTTATGTGAGGCCAAAAGTTCATATTGTGTTTCATTTTTTTACTGGATACATTTCTGTATATTGATTTTGTTATATTCTGCTTACAGAGCATACCTAGTTTTAAAAGATATTTATATTTAAAAAACATATTGTAGTCCCATTGTTCATTTTAAATTGGAATATTCAATTAATTATTTTTTGCTTTTTTATCTTTATCTCATTTTGAGATTTAGGTGTATATGCAATACAATTAGCAGGGATATCTTTATTAACAAATGACATTGCGCCTATGTAGACATTATCTCCAATTGTTATATTATCACTTATAATACAAGAGTTTGCACCTATTTTTACATTATCACTTATACTTATTTTCCCTTGAGTATCTTCATTAAGAACGCCAATGGTTGTATTTTGTAAAATATGAAAGTTATCACCAATAACGCAAGTGCGGGAAATAACAATGCCAACATAATGAGATATACGTAAATTTTTTCCTATATAGGAGCCTAATCCTAAATCACATCCATATTTATTTCTTAAATTTCTATTGATACGAATTGAGATTTTCTTGGCTTTATTTGTCCTGTATAAATAATTAGCAATTCTCCACCAGAAATAGAACCTGCGGTCTGGGCATTTAAGGACTCGATGGATTGTTTTGAACCATGAAAACGATGTCCGTGAACAGATAACTTCGCTGAGTAAACATGCTTTTAAATGGCTTAGCTCTTCTTTATGTGATAACACCGTGTTCATTTTTTTATCAATACCTTGCACTGATTAGCCGTATCATTTTTCAGACATGGATTATATTAAAAATGTTGAATTTAGCCAAATAAATCGATTTGGCAAACCTAGCTATGTGAATTTTTGTTGACGAAATACAAGTGAATCCCAAGAAAAAACCACCGTCAAGTGCAAATGACGTAAATTCAGTAAACACAGGCACAATTTCAATTGTTGCCAACGCTGATATTGCGGTAGGAACAGCAACGTACTGGAAAGATCATAAGTTTGGTATTGCTCTTGCTCAAATCGTATTAATTAAAGTTGGAAATTTTTTAAATTATCAGTAATTAAAGTGTCAATAGTGATACTGAATTGGTATTAATAGATAAATTTCTGGATGTAGTTTCTAATGTTGAATTACTGATTGCTAGCAATTATATAAAAATAATTAACCTTGTAAGTAATAAAAACACTGCATTATTATTTTTCTGAACTAGACTTGATTGGCGCGAATTGCAAGAGGGATTGCTTTTACAATAATTTAATATATTGATTATAAAATAATATTATTTAATTTTAGGAGAAAGTACATGAGTTATAAGAATGATTTTAAGGCTTTTTCTATTGGTGATAATGCGAATGTGGTAAATCAAGGAAAATATGAAGAAAACCAAAGTTTGAAGAGTGGATTTACACCAGATAATGTTCCCACTCACTTGTTAAATAAGGTATTACGTCAAGCGTCAACCATATCATCTGTCGTGGCTGATTTTATCGCGACACGATCTGGCAATGATGTTCTGGATGATGGCAACATAGCCAAACTCACCGATCAATTAAATAAAGCGCTAGAGCAAAAAATTACAACAGACATTCCCAGTGCTTCATTAACACAAAAGGGCGTTGTTCAGCTTACAAATGTGATTGGCGATAGCAACACATTGGCGGTTACACAAAAGCTTGTTCAGGAAGTCATAAATTCATTACGTGAATATACCCGCGAAGAGATAGATAATCGGATTAAAACAGCCAATGAAATTCCTGTTGGTTCTCCTATTCCGTGGCCGTTACCTCATCCACCGTTTGGTTATTTCGCTTGTAATGGTTCAGCATTTAATAGATTGCAGTATCCGAAGTTGGCGGAAGCTTATCCTGACGGCAGATTGCCTGATTTAAGAGGCGAATTTATCCGCGGATGGGATGATGGTCGAGGGATAGATCCAGAACGTTCATTATTGAAGTTGCAGGAGGGGTCTTATTTACTACAGGAAGCTGGTGGAGCTGATAATGTTGTTAATTTTTCACGTAATGATCGTGTGGCATTACAGTGGGATATTCCGCAAAATAAAACCATTTCATTAAGGGCTAGGGCTGCTACAGCAGGCCCTGGGACTTGGACCACCACTGCAACTTATATAGGGGTATCAAGACCTCGCAATATCGCATTTAGCTACATAGTGAGAGCAGAGTAATGGCTGAAAATACGCTTGATAGCCAGAATATAGAAGTATTCTAGGATATGGGAATTTTGCTTGTTGATGGACAAGCATGTTGGCTGCAAAGGGTAAAATGTAACTGAAAAAATGATATTTCCCCGAACCTAAATTTTACCCTTTTTTAATGACCAACTATAATTCATTGATTTTTAATGAAATTTAATTTCTCTCATAAAAAAGGGTTTTTTTGCTTTTGATAAATATATTCTTTGATAGTCAGTGAGTTGGAGTTAATATGTAACAGTGCACTGCCGTACAGGCAGCTTAGAAAGTCTAATGGAGGTGAAGCCTTTGTTGATGTTCCGGCAAGTGTTGCAGTTAAAGTATTGTTGTTAAATACAATGCTGCAAACAAAAACAAGTAATGCAGAGCTAGCGAGAAAACTAGGAACGCGTCCGCAAGATGTTCAACGTATAGTCTCATTGCGTCACAACACGAAGATTGACACGGTAGAAAGCGCGTTAAATGTTCTTGGTAAAAGATTGAATCTCGCTATTAGTTAACAACTTATTATACACGTTCAAAGGCTGCGCATTGCGTGGCCTTTTTTATTGATAGATAAAATTTTCTTTTCCGTCGGTTCTACGAATAGAGAAAATAGTTTTCAGATGTTAAATATAAATGGTTTTGGCATGTTCTCGATTCTAAAATATTTAATTACTTATTGCCGCTAATTATATAAAAATAGTCAATCTCCTAATAAATAGGAATGCTGTATTACTCTTCTTTCTGAACTAGACTTTGATTTTAATGAATTACAGGCGGATTATTTTTACAGTAATTAAATATGTTGATTATAAAAAATATTATTTTTCTTAAGGAGTAAGGATATGAGTCAAAAAAATGATTTTAAGGCTTTTTCTATTGGTGATAATGCTAATGTAATTAGCCAAGAAAAATATGAAGAAAATCAGAATTTGCAGACTGGGTTTCCACAAGATGGTATTACTACTGATATGCTAAATAAGGCATTACGTCAGTCGTCCACGATATCTTCTGTAGTCGCTAATTTTATCGCCACACACTCTGGCAATGATGTTCTGGATGATGGGAATATAGAGAAACTCAACGCTCAATTAAATAGAGCACTGGAACAAAAAACAAAGGTTCCTGATGCCTCATTAACACAGAAAGGTATTGTTCAACTTACAAATGAGGTTGGCAATAGCAATACATTGGCTGTTACACAAAAACTTGCTCAGGAAATAATAAATTCATTACGTGAAGAAATTAATATCCCTGTGGGTTCCCCCATTCCGTGGCCGTTACCCTATCCACCTATCAACTATCTCGTTTGTAACGGTGCATTTTTCAATAAATTACAGTACCCAAAGTTAGCAGAAGCTTATCCTGACGGCAGATTGCCCGATCTAAGGGGAGAATTTATCCGTGGCTGGGACAGTGGTCGAAATGTGGATCCATCTCGTTCAATATTGTCATGGCAAGAAGGGGCTTATTTGCTACAGAATGTTGATCGGGCTAATAATTTTATGATTACCCTCTCACGTAATGAGTTTGCAAAATTGCAGTGGGATATTCCCCAAAATAAAAATACTTCGGTAAAAGCTGTATATTATAAAGCTCAGGCAGATTGGATTGCAAATTCCGCATTTATAGGGGTATCGAGGCCCCGTAATATAGCATTTAACTACATAGTGAGAGCAGCAGCATGCAGCATAATGACAGAACAAAAATACGCTTTAGAACATGAAACCGCCGTATTGGGTGAAGACGGATTAGCAATTCAAGCCGGCTGGATAAAAGTTTATCACACGGATCAAATAACAAGAGAATTTACTCACGCTGATATTGAATATGTCATGCTCGGTGTCAGTTTGTCAGCGAATTCTTATTTAGATGCACCAGACTTTCCCGATTCTGATGATGTGGCTGTTTGTCGCAGTGAAGACGGTAAGTGTTGGGAAATCGTTCCTGATTATCGGGGGAAAATAGCTTACGGCACGTTAACTCGCGCTCCGACTGAAATTACTGAAATCGGTGAATTGCCGGATACTCTCACATTCAAAAAACCCCCCACTGATTTTGACACGTGGAACGGCAAAGAATGGGTAGTTGATAAAGACCTTCTCAAATCCCATCAGATTAATGAAGCTAAGCAACAACAAGCAGCACTGTTACAACAAGCAAATGAAACACTCTCATTGCTACAAGACTCTGTTGACTTAGAAGTCGCTACAGACTCAGAGAAAGCCGCTTTGCTGGAATGGAAGAAATACAGAGTATTGCTTACGCGTGTAGATGTGAATCAAGCGCCGGATGTGGAATGGCCGGAGGTGCCGAAGTGAGGAAAATATAGCGAAAGGATATAGTGAACGAATAGTGAAATGTGATTTGTATCAACAAAAAAGCCACCTTGCGGTGGCCTTTTCTTTTCCCTAACTCACTGTTTTATAGTAAGTTTTCATTTGGTGCCCAGGGCGGGACTTGAACCCGCACAGCCTTAAGGCCGAGGGATTTTAAAAACCATCACAGCATTTTAAGAAACAATAAGTTAAGTTAAATCAGTTAGTTATATTTTATATATGTGCATTAATGTAGAGCTATATATGATGTTGTCGCCACTTGAAATCAGTCATCTTCAATCTGATCATAAGGGTTGAGAGTTAGTGCCAAATCGAGATGCTCTGGAGCAAAGTGTGCATAGCGCATTGTCATATTTATAGTGCTGTGACCCAATATTTGTTGTAGCACTAAAATATTACCGCCCCGCGTCATAAAATGTGATGCAAATGTATGACGGAGCACATGAGTTAATTGTCCATCCGGGAGGCTTATTCCCGCTCTTGATAATGCTCCTTCAAAGGCGTCGTAACAGTTCGAAAACAGAATTCCTCGGCGCTTCGGTAATCTATCGTATAAGCGTTTTGATATTGGCACTGTACGATTTTTGCTACTTTTTGTTTTTGTGAATGTTACTTTGTATTTCATTACTTGGGATTGAGTTAATTTTTGTGCCTCTCCCCATCGGACCCCGGTTGCAAGACATATACGTACAACATGACCTAGGTCTTTATTTTTGGAATCATCGCAGGCATCCAACAAGCGTTTAATCTCTTCTTGGTACAGAAATGCTAGTTCTTGGTCTCCTTCCTTGAATTGTCTGATGCCACTTAAAGGGTTGTCCCTTTCCCATTCACCCATTCTCTTTAATTCTGAGAATACGGCATGCAAATATGATTGTTCTCTATTAACTGTAGATTGCGCCGGTGATTCTCGGCCTTTTGCGTTCCATTTACCATTCAGTCTTTCTTCTCGATAAATAGCAAATGTATTTTTATCGAAATCAATAGCAAAGGGATCACCTAATCGTTTACATAAAGTATCTAATTTAGTTTTGCGTGATTTGCCATCATTAAGTGTTTGCCCGTGCATTTCATACCAACGATCAACCAAGTCGCTTATCTTTTGAGTATTCTCAGCGCTAATGTCTAAATGTTCTGTGGAAGTCATGCGACGATCAAATGAAAGTGCTTCCCCTTTTGTGGCAAACTGTTTTCTTACTCGCTTTCCATCTCGTCCGTTGGGGTAGCATTCACAAATCCATTTGCCGGATTGTAATTTTCTTACTGTCATAGAAATTTCCAAATTCACCAACAGCATTTTGCGATATGGCGATATCGGCAATGATATTGGTGAGGTAATTATTAATATTTTTAATCACTTATTGCAAAGTTCTAATGCAGTATCAATAAGCTATTCTAGCAATAGGGCTAATTTAGTTATCATCCCACTTCTTTTTTGGTCTTTGATTGCGCGAACGAATCGCTAACCGCCTGCATATTTAAGCGTGCCGCATCGTCCATTGTGCGGTAATTTTCTATTAGTTTCTCCTCATCATTAGTTATATTTGATTGTCGAACCCTTGAACCTGTGAGTACGTACATTATATCTACACCCGCGGCGGCTAATGCTGATAGATAGTTCGCATCAGGTGCTCTCTCATCACGTTCGTAATGAGCTTGAGCATTTCTAGAGTACCCAGCCAGCTCTGCGAAATCAGTTTGATTAAGCCCCATGCGGTCACGTTCTTCGCGCAATCTGCATCCGATTGTGTTCATTTTTTTGTAATTCCAATTGGCTTGACTACTTTTGTGGTCAATAATGGGTTAATGTGAAACTTAATGGATCACAATATACCATTATGATAAAGCAAGTTAAGCATAATCAACGATCAAATATCCCAAGAGGAATTGCATCACAAGGTCCCGTTCCGATGAGGCTATCGGATATGGACTCATGAGCATGTTTTTGCACTGGCGAAAAAGCACAGTATTAAACCCAACCCCCTGTATCAGCAGGGGTGCTCTCGTGTTGGGTGTATGCCGTGCATTCATGCCCGCAAATCTGAACTCGCGGAAATATTCGTTCGTTTCCCAGATGAAATTGCCCGCGTCGCTCAATGGGAGCGTATGGTCGCGGCTTGTTCCCGCTACGGTAACAGCACCTTTTTTCCTTCTCATCAGGATCCCGTGAAACGGGAACGTCGCATTGACTGTGTGACTCTTGAATCTCACGGCATAGAGACATACCGCGATTGGGCGTTGACCTCTAGGGGGGGGCGTCAGTTTGATTTATTGGCCGAAGAAAATTCATATCAGGCGTGTAGTTCTGTTTATGCTGGAGTGTGTGAGTGAATATGCAATGTGAATGGGCGTTTTCGTGGAATGCGCCCCGTCCGGCGATAGCATCACCCTTTTTTGAGGATGCTTTGTTATCAAAGGGTGAGGTGACGTCCGAACATCCACATGTAAAAAAATATCTGACCCGCTTAATAGAGCGGGATTTGCTGCATAGCCAGGTCTTAACGCCCGCACAGCAAGAGGCTCGCCGCCAATGTGCTTTACAAGAGAAACAGGCTTATGAAGAGAATCGGCGCTCGTGGCATGAAACTGCCGCAGGTGTTGAGTCTTATTTAAATGAACAACCGCATTTTATTAAATCGTATTTTCAGAAAAAAATAATTTGGCTGCGTAAAAATCGCGGTATCAAACATAGCAATGCATTTTTGCTCGGAACAGTTAAGAGTGCATTGCTGCGTTTAAATGCCGTCAGAGAAAAACAAGGCGTCAAGCCTTATTGTGAACTGGCGTCTTATTACCAGGGCGTTTACCGCCATCTTGCCGAAATGAATAAGCGCCGGATTAAATCGCTGGCGAATGAAATCGCGGCGCGTATCAATGAGATGTTTTGTATTGAAACAGAAAATGCAAACGGTGAAACCGACGATTTAACAAAAGCTGATCTCTTGCTGATATATCGCAATTTGGCCGCCGAAGTTTATTCACTGCATATTATGCCGCCCGCCTGGTCACAACTAAAACCTATTCCCGGTCAATCTGACGATGAGCTGGATTTATACCCGGCTCTACCCGCGATATCAAGAATGATTAACACAGATTGGTGGGAGCGCCAACTCTGGCGTCTGCGCTGCGACTGGCGCGAGGGGCAGCTACGCGCAGCAAATCAGGTCAATAAAAAGGCTCATCCTTACCTGAGTTACGAAGCGGTTTCGGACTGGCAGGAACAACGTCGCCGCAATGCTGAATTCTTTAAAGCGCACGATTTGGTTGATGAAGCCGGTAACGTGGTTTCATTGGAAAATATGGTTTATGCAAGCATCAGTAATCCGGTTATTCGTCGCCATGAATTAATGGCGCGAATGCAAGGCATTGAGTTTGTTGCTCAAGAACGCGGTGACGTTGGCGTTTTTTATACTATAACTTGCCCGTCCAAATATCACGCCAATAATCATAGTGGTCATGCTAACCCAAAATGGAATCATTCAACGCCCGTTCAGGCACAGCATTATTTACGTAAAGTGTGGGCCAATATCGGCTCAAAACTGGATCGAGATGGGTTGCGAATTTACGGCTTCCGGGTTGTTGAGCCGCATCATGACAGTACTCCGCACTGGCATTTATTGCTGTTCATGCGCCCGGGTGAGCGTAAAGCCGTCACTGATATTATGCGCAGTTATGCCATCAAAGAAGACAGGCAAGAATTAGGTAAGCGGACAAGCGCCCGGTTTACCGCCAAAAAACTCGATCCGAAAAAGGGCAGTGCTACGGCATATGTTGCTAAATACATTTCAAAAAATATTGACGGTTACGCGCTTGACGGCGAGCGTGATAAAGAAACCGGTAAGCCACTAAAAGAGACGGCCAAATTCGCGATGGCGTGGGCTTCTCGTTATCGTATTCGTCAGTACCAGGCAATCGGGACTCCGCCCGTCACTGTCTGGCGTGAATTGAGAAAACTCAGCAATCAATTAACATCGGTATTAAAAATTTCAGGTGAGTTTAAGCGTGGGAAAGCGCTATTAAGTGACCCGCAAATGGATGCGGTTACTGCCGCCGCCGACGTCGGGTGCTTTGCTTCATACATCATGAAACAAGGCGGTGTGCTGATCCCGCGTAAAGATTATGTTGTTCATCTTGCGTATCAGCAAAATGATGAACCCGATGCCTATGGTGAAGTGGTAGATAAGATTTTTGGTATTTGGTCGCCACATATCGGCGAAGATTCCCGCGTATGCACCCGTCTTACAAAATGGAAAATTGTCTCTAAGAAAATTAACTCCAGCTCTAACAACTCTGAATCCGTAGGTTTGTCTTTTGGGTCTTTGTCTTTTAGCGGCCCCGCCGCCCCTTGGAGTTCGAGTTCGAGTTCGAGTTCTGTCAATAACTCTCCGGTGGTTCAAAATTCAAACAACAACAGGAGAGAAATTGACAGACATTACGATGATTTGTTGGTGAATGAGTTTCATCAAAACTACCCGACAATGCATTTTGATGAAAAAGTGAAACGGATTTATGAGTCGGCAGCACTCAATAACATCGACATGGACGATTTTTTAGCTCGCTCATTACTTGATGGAGGAAATATTATCGTCAATGACGAACGTTATTGCTTATCTATGTTTGGTTATTTGCAGAAAGAAACCAAACAACATAGAAAAAGCGTAAAAGCAATCATGAACAGGTTAAATGATAAATTGGGTAACCCTATTAATCTTAACGATATTTTTCATGATCCCGGAGGGCATTACTCTGCCATGGCTGAAGAGGCCGAAAGAAAATATTTTGATGAGCTAAGGGGTTAAAAATGACTGACTATTCAACTACGCGCGCAATGAACAATGTTCTGTCAGAAATGACAAAACAAGATGAACTCTGGGGTGCTGACCGTGATCATGACCCGTTCGTGTGGGCGGCAATATTGAGTGAAGAGATTGGGGAGTTCGCGCAGGCTATTTTGCATGATGAATTCGGCGGCAGTCACGCAGGAACGGCAAGAGATGAAGCGGTACAGATTGCCGCCGTCGCGCTGCAAATTATTGAGTATTATGACCGGAAAAAACGGAAACGACCCGATTTATCATTTTCGAATAACCCGGTATGGGTTGGTTTTGATCCGGGCGAAGAGCACACATCATGAAGGTGACAAAATTTCAACAAAAAGAAGATAAATTACTGGCTATTTTAAAAGAAAATAGTGACCGTTTTTATATTGATGATAACGGTATGATCCATATCAACTGGGAGCACCCCGCAGTACGCGCGGAAGTGATGAAACATATTGAGCAGCTTGCTCATATAAAACCGGGTGATAAGCTGCCGGGATGACCTCGATTAAATTAACTTAAGCCCGTTAATAGCGGGTTATTTTTACCACTTTGGTTTATTTTACTGATAACTATATAATTTTTATGGTAAATATCGGATGAATGAATTTCTCAAAAAAATCATTGAGTATTGCGACAGGAAAAAACCAAAATATCGACAAAACGAGTCACACATGATTCAATGGGATCAGTCTTGGCATTCAGGATATTATGTATGAGTAACACTAAAATTACCTCTATGGCGGCGGCAATGGCGATTGCGATAGCCCCTGTGCCAGCTGATAGCATAGGGTGCCATGATGCAATAACCAGCACCAAAAACACCATGACATTACAACAGGTGAGTGATTCAGTCGTTTTTCTTCCCATTGAAGAGGCGACTGCTTTTATCGCGAATATCGCTAGTCGGATGCGATTCCATTTAAAAAATCTGCGATCTGAGTGGGAATCAAAGCGTATCCCCATTGACGATAAAAGCATGTCCAGTTTTGCGAAGGACAACATGCATTACCTAGCTAAACATATTGTTGTCTGTGCAAGCTTCATTCAAGCGGCAAAAGTCGCGTTAACTTCCGTTCCTGATACAGACACGGAATTACGCAGTATGATTACGCGCTTCGGGCGTGCATCTGCTGACTTACGGTATACGTTGGAAGAAATCACTGCATTTTCAAAAAGTACGCATATCCCTAATAAAGCATCAAATGCCGGTGCTGACTTAGATAAAGATGCGGTCCGGGAACTTATTCGTACCGAACATGTTGCTTTAGGCTTGGAAGCTCCAGTTTTCCATTGAAGGGGATACCGTGATCCACGTTTCTATTCACAAAGATATTGAAATCCCCGCAGTGGCAAGGCAGTATGCAAAAATTTTGCAAGATTGGAAAAATGGCGGATCGCTTCCCGCCATTTTTGGTGATGAGGGACGCTGGGAAGACCACGCGTCTCTATGTCAATCTTATGTTTTTAAAATTCATATTAGATTACCCGACGAACCTCCCTGGCCTAGTCATTTACCCGCTGCCGCCAGAAAATCTGATAGCTACCTGGTTTATTCCCGACATTGGTGTGATCCATCAAAATATCAAATCATTAGCATCATGAGTCCCAACGCTCATGAGCTAGCAAGAACCTCATTTCTTGCCGTGCTGGTTGATCGCGCGGAAGATTTTCAAAACACATGAGAATGAGTTTGCCCGCCAACTGGCGGGTTATTTTTTTGTATGAAATTCATTGCACAAATCTGCATAATTTTGCACAATAATCACCACGCCAGCGATCCCCTTCCGCGCCAGACCCGGCAAGCCTTCATCCACTACGCACAATTGCACAAAAACGCGCCCTTTTTGCGTGCGGGCGAGGCGGGGGAGCAAGCGCGAGCAAAGAGGGGTATTCGTGGGTTACTTTGGTAATCGCGAAATAGGCCGCTGACACCGCGCCAGAACCGCGCAGCGACGCGGATGTCTCAGCGTTCAAGGCGGGGGGCGGAAAAGAAAGAAAATGAACACAGCGCGATTGGGTGACGATTAAATGCGTTGTGTCCGTGGGAAAGGTTGGTTTGGTCGTTATTTGCTGCTGTTCAACGCATCAAGCAAAGCGTAGCGATTGAATTGCACAACGGCTTCACCCGCCCAATCATTGACTGACTTCAAGCTTTCAGTAATGGGGTTAAGTTCATTGATAGAAAAAACTTTCGCCGCTTTCTCAATATCCCCAAAGTTACCCCCACTCGTGGGAACAATCCCCATCAATTGCGGTGGCACGCGGTGCATAGCTAGCATGTCATCGCGGGTTGCTTCTTTAACGTTAGTAAATTCATCTTTGGCGCTGATTTGGCTGAACGGTAGGATTTGCAGCCCGTCTTTCTTTCCGTTGGCTGCATAGACAAACAGGTTCTTGAATGCGCCATCTCGCCGGGATTTTTGCAACGCAGTTTTCAAATTGTCTACGCCTCTGGGGTCGGCAAGCGCATCAGTCAGATAGACAATAACGCCTGCGTGACTGCCGTTTTCGTAATAGTTCATTCTGAATGTTGTTGCAGCCCGGTTGAGGTTGGCGGAAAGAAGACCGGCTAAATATTCAGGTAAACCGTAAATTTCTTGATGAATGTCGGGGTTCATCAGATGAAAAATACTGCCAGCGCTGAATTCAAATTCTTGTAGCCAGCTTTGTACGAACCAGTATTTGTCGATTTCTTCTCCCCGTCGAGTGTACTTTGCTGGCGTGTGCTTGAGCTTTAACAGTCCGCCAACTCGATTCATTCGCTTTTCCAGATAGGCATTACCAAATACCAAATAATCCAGTACATAGGCGGCCATGTCCTGTCGTGACAATAGCGGGTGAGGTTTAAAGCAGCTCATGATCACATTACGTTTAAAAAATAGGGGCGACTGATGATAAACCGCCGCTGAAAATGCGCGGGCCAGGCCGTAAAAATCAATGGGGGTTTCATACCAGCGGCCATTTTTGGCGCATTCCATGCAATCCAGCAGATCCCAGCCAGATGTGATTGGGGTGGGTGTATCAAAAGTAAAGGCTGCGCACTGTGCCACGTCGCCGTCATTGATTGTATTCGTTACTTCAGGCTGGTGTTTATTTTCAGCCGGTAAAAGTGTGTGCATGATTAAAACTCCATTACAAAAGACTCATTCGTGCCCGCATCGCTGGATATTGGCTCGGCATACAGGGCATTCATAACAGCCCACGCAATGTCGCCGTGATCGGCTCCGCGCGTGCGGTTGGCGTCATAAGTCACAACACTGCCCTGTGTAATTATTTTCTTAATGGACATAAACGAGGTAGCGACTTGTTTCATGCCAGCGTCATATTCAAACCTGCCGGAACGGATTAGCATTTGTGCTTTCATCACTAGCAGGCGCTTAAGCGGCGCGGAATATTTCAATAGGGTTGCGGCCGGAAACCATTTGCAGACCAGTTCATGCACGGCTTCACCCGTTCCGCCTGTGCCATCTATTGTTATCCCCTGTACATTATAGCGTTCGGTGAGTTTACGAATTTCTTCGGCTTGCTTCTCAAAAGCCATACCGCGGCATTGCAGGGCTTCGATGACCCGCCATTTGCCGCCGCTGACAGCAGGCGGTGACATTACAACCAGCCCTAAACCGTCACCGTTGCCGCCTGTACCAGTTGGATCAGCGCCGATATAGACGGGTTTGCGTCCTAGCGGCCGCAGCGCATAGGGTTTCCAGTCCGGCCAGACATTGTCGTTGTAACCGTCAACACCGCATTTAATCACTTCG
Source organism: Photorhabdus sp. S10-54 (assembly GCF_963878145.1). Lineage (NCBI taxonomy): Bacteria > Pseudomonadati > Pseudomonadota > Gammaproteobacteria > Enterobacterales > Morganellaceae > Photorhabdus > Photorhabdus sp. S10-54. Next base: position 95,846 of record NZ_CAWNXG010000009.1, read on the forward strand.
TTATAGTCAAAGGCTCGTTCACCCGATTTAACAAAAATGCAGCGGTACAGGTTGTCAAAATCAGCCGGATTGTTTTCGCTCTCAATTTCTTCTAAGTCAACAAGATTTAGACCTGCCGCGATAGCGTCATGAATAGTCACGATCTGTCGCCAGATGTTATCTCCGCACAACACGCCATGCCGTAATGCGGCATGGCTGGTATCAATAACAACTTGTTTCTTGCCGCCGCGGGCTTTATTAAAAAAGTCGCCTGTCCAGAACGGGAACCCTTCGTGTTCCTCGCTGGACGGTACCGAAAAATAAGTTCGTCTTAATCCGATGTGGGTTGCCATCCCCGCCGCCACTTTGCGCAGGTTCATAAAATTGCTAACCCAAAAGAATTCATCGAAATAGAGATCGCCGGTATAGGATTGCGCGGTTGCTGCCGATGTGCCGAGAAAATGCAGCGTCGCCCCGTTGGACAAAATAATCTCGTCACCGCCTTTAAGCTCAACACCCACCTGGCGGGCGACAATCTGGATAAATTTCTTGAACTGATATGCCTGCGCACGGCTGGCAGACAGAAATATCTGGTTATTGCCGGTTTCCAACGCGGTGATCAACGCTTCACGGGCAAAATACCATGTGGCCCCAATTTGCCGCGATTTTAATATCATGCGGTTACGGCGGTCTTTCTGTTTGTACCAGCGTTTTTGATACTCAAACAGGGATTCATAAACCGACGCACGCAATGCAGCGACTTGCTCATCACTAAAATGATTTTTCGGGGTTTTTACCTTTTTCTTTTCTTCTTTTTTAGCTTCAGCGCGATCGAAACGTTCCAACTGGCGATAAAGAAAATCAAGCGTCTTAAAATCATGCGGTGCCAGGGTTTCTTTCGCTTGTAACCGTAATATTTTTACGTGAAGCTCGCCGTTGACGCGCTCGCGGGGGTTGGCTTCATCCCACTTATCGCGCCGCCGCCACGAATAAATCGTGTTCGCACTGACGCCCAGTCGTTTTGCTATTTGCGAAACGCTGTAGGCTTGCCAGTACAGGCTTTTTGCTTCGTGTCGAGGATCATGTTCTGTCGTCATCATGCCGCCACTTTCCCACGGTCACGCGCGTGCCGCTATGACTCCTGCCTGTCGCGGGGCCCCGACACGGCGAAAGCTTTGAGTCAAAAAGCCGTGACTGCGAACATAGCGCTATCAAAAGTCAGAAGTGCCTGTTGGAGAAGTGACAATGCCAAAAACCATTAAATTAACGGTCTGCACGGAGGGAATGACGCTCAATGGCTTTGCCGTCACCCGCGAGCAGATCCAGCAGATGGCCGATAGCTATAACCCTCGACTGTACGCCGCCCGCTTGAATCTGGAGCACGTCAAAAGCCTGTTCCCGGACAGTACGTTTCGTCAGTTTGCGTTAGTACAATCTGCCAGTGCCTACGAGGTTAAAGACGGCCCATTACAGGGCAAGTTGGCGCTGGAGGCCACTGTTGAACTGGATGAAGAAAAGGACGCGGAATTAATCAAGCTGAACCAGAGTGGGCAGAAGATTTTTTCCAGCATTGAGTTTTACTCCCGTTTTCCTCAGACCCAGAGCGCCTATTTGACCGGCATTGCGCTGACGGATACCCCCGCCGCTGTCGGTACGGAATTAATCAAGCTGAGTGTGCAGGAGCGCGGTCTGCCGGCCAGTGATGATCGCTATTTGTCGGCATCACTGGAAACCATGGTTGAATTGCTGGCGGGGACTGAACAGAACCCTGTCGATGATAAATCCCTCGGTGAAAAGTTTGTTTTATCCGTGAAAAAAGCGCTAGGGCTGCACCGTGATCACAACAACGCAGAATTAAACATTTTGCGGGAAATGGTGCAATTAACCGCTGAAAAATGCGGTGAAGCCCTTAATCAAGCGCAAAAGTTGTGCCAACTGGAAACCCTATGCGCCAGTCAGTCGGAAAAAATCACTGTGCTTGAAAATGAACTCTCTACGCTGAAAAGCCAACTCAGCAAGCAGGATAATTCATCAACACATCGACCACTGGCAAATGGTTCAACCCAAGTGTTAGCCGATTATTAATTGCTACAGGAATTTTATTTATGTCACTCAGTAACGAAGGACGTCAACAATATCTGTCCTACCTTGACCAGCAAGGCAAATTAAACGGCGTCAGACGCGAAGGGGATAGCATTCAATTAACGGTGACCCCCGCTGTTCAGCAGCGTCTTGAAAAAGCCAAGATGGAAGCCAGCCCATTTTTGAATGAAATCAATTCTGTCGGTGTAACCGAGCAGGAAGGGGAAAAAATCGGCGTGGGTATCAACCGCACCATTGCTAGCCGCAACACATCCACTACGGAACGCCGTGAGCCAGTCAGTGTCCATGATTTAAAGGCTAACAGATATCGTTGTGAGCAAATTAACTTTGATACCTTTGTCAGCTATACGCAAATTGATGCGTGGAATGACCACCCGGAATTTCAGCAACTGATTAGTCAGCAGATTGTTCAGCAGGAAGCCAATGACCGTCTAATGATTGGTTTTAATGGTACATCGTGCGCCCTGAAATCCGACAGAGCAAAAAACCCGCTGTTACAAGATGTCAATATCGGCTGGTTACAGCACATGCGCGACAACGCCCCGGAGCGTGTGATGAAAGGCATTACTATTACCAGTCGTGACGAAGACGGGAAAATCATCAAGAAAGGCGACTACGGCAACTATGACGCCGCTGTTTATGACGCGGTGACCTCTTTACTTGAACCTTGGCATCAGAATGCCCCCGGTTTGCTCGCAATCACCGGTTCACGCCTGACGACACAGAAAAATTTCAAGATCCTGAACCAACACAGCCAAAACAACCCGAACATTGAACTACTGGCCGGTAATGAGTTGATGAAACTTAGCACGCTGGGTGGTCTGCCGACGATGAAAGTCCCTTTCTTTCCTGACGGTACTATCTGGATCACCACATTTAAAAACCTGTCGCTCTATTGGCAAAAAGGGAAATACAACCGCTATATCAAAAACGAGCCGGAATACAACCGCATAGCAACCTATGCGCAAAGCAATGACGGTTATGTTATTGAAGACTACGGCCTGAGTTGTCTGATTGAGGGGATTTCGTTGGCAAGCGCAAAAAGCAGCGGCGAAGAATAAGTCACAGTATCTGGTGCCGTCATCATGCGGCACTGGCACGAGGGGGAATGATGCTGACACCGGCACAACAACATTGGCAACAGGTTATGGCTTCACGCCGTGGCGATGAAACTATGTCATCGGAAGCGCTGACCGCCTATGAACAGATATTACACCGCCTGCGCATTGATCAGTCACGGTTATCTGACCTGCAAGGCACAGAGCGAAAAATTGATTACAAACGCGAAGTCATTGCGCATTATGACAGTTGGGTTGACGGAGTGTTGGCAGCCGGTACCGGGCAGGCCGACGAGGTACTCATTCACGTGATGATTTGGAGTATGGACATTGGTAATTACGCGCGGGCACTGACGCTGGCCGGGTATGTCATTCGCCATAACCTGCCCTTGCCCGATCACTATCGCCGTACCGTAGGACCATTATTAGTAGATGAGATTTGCGATAAAGCCCTAACGATTTTTTCAGCGTGTAGCGAGTCCGTTGAGCCTGTCCCTCTCGCAATACTTGAGCGACTTGCTGAATTGGTTGAATCATTGGACATGCCCAATCAAGTTAGAGCCAAGCTGTTTAAAACAGTGGCGTATACCCTGCGCCTCAGTAAGCAGCGAGCAGACAAAGAACGCGCATTATTCCTCATGCAGCAAGCATTGTTATTGTTTGCCAATATCGGGGTGAAAAAAGATATCGAAACTCTGACGCGAGAATTAAAAAAGGCCGCTGATGGCCCGGCCTCACCAGATAGCGCAGTAACTGAGTCCCCAAAGACGAAGCCAGCGGCGACGGGGAAAAAAACGACCAAGGCAAAAACAACAGCGGCGAAGAATAAATCTTCACGTTAACTGAATGCACCCCGCGTGCCAGGCGGCACGGTGATCAGACCGGTTTTTAAACTCAGTCCGTTTTGCCGTTCACCGCCGTTTCTTTCAGCAGGTGGATTATGAGCTTAGTAGCAGCCAAACAACCCCGTTCTATCGATACTCATGCAGATATCAATGACGGTGGGGCAAAAGTCACTTCCGGTACATTCTGGCCGGATATCACGCTCGCTGATTTGCGTAATTCGATGCGCCTGAGCGGAGCAGTGACAACTGAACGATTGATACATATCACTGTTGAAGCGGTGTTATATGTCAATCAATTGCTCGCTGTGTGGCAACAAGAACAGGAAGAAAACGGCTTTGCTTCACTGGCTGCGGTTCCTTCTCCTGCTATCAACGACACTACGGCGTATATTTTCCGCTACCGACACGCGGTTTACAGTTTCACTAAAGCTTTGCTGATTGAAAATTATCGCGACATTGACACAACACGCGACGGAGAAAAACACGCCGAGGCGTTGAGTACGCAAATTGATGATCTGCGACGCGATGGACAAAATGCGGTTCGTGATGTGCTCGGTAAAAATCGCATGATAGCGGAGCTGGTTTGATGGAAGTGCAAGCGCTCCAGGGGGACACTGTTGATCTGATTTGCCAACGTTACTATGGCCGTACTCAAGGCGTTGTTGAGGCTGTGTTGAATGCTAATAACGATATTTGCAACACGACGCTATTACGCCCCGGCCAGCTTGTCATCTTACCCGATTTTGCGCCATCGGCGCAGGATAGCATCGTTCAATTGTGGGATTGAATACCGGGCTGTAGGGAGCCTGTGATTAAGGAAAGGATGATACATGAAAAATCAGCCTGACGTTTTTTTTCAGTTATGGGAGTGGCTGCTATCAGTTAGAGAACAAGGTATAGGTGCAGCACTGGCGGCCGCAATGGCTTATCTCAGGGGTCGCTATAACGGCGGTAAATTCTGGACGACAATGATGGACGCCATTATGTGTGCCATGATCGCCTGGTTTATCCGTGACGTGTTGGATTTCTTTGGTATGAGCACGGACTTGGCTTACATCGGCAGTGTGATTATTGGTTATCTGGGAACAGATTTTTTTGGTCAGTTACTTCGCGGAACGTTAAATAATAAAGCGGGGATAAAAGAATGAATATAAGCAGAGGTATTCGAAACAATAACCCCGGCAATATCCGTTGGGGTGATGACTGGCAAGGATTGGTCCCTCAATCACAACGTACCGACCAATCTTTCTGTCAGTTTGTCAGTCCTGAATATGGTCTTCGGGCCATGATTAAAATTATTCAGAATTACCATCGGAAATACGGAATCAATACAGTCAGCGGCATTATTTCACGATGGGCTCCCACTAATGAAAATAATACTGATGCCTATATTAACCACGTATGTAAAAACACGGGAGTGACTCGCGATCAGGTTGTTGATGTATTTAATAAAGTATTTATGACAGAGCTGATTAAGTCCATTATTACCATGGAAAATGGTAGTCAACCTTATAGCGATGAGGTCATTGATAAAGCCTTTTCCCTTTTGTAGGGCAGTATTATGAAGTTTAACGCTCATGCTTATACAGTTATTGCGCTGGCACTTGTCTGTCTTATTGCTTATCACTATCGAAGTAAATATACAGACCAGCTTAATACAAGCATTAAGCTACAGAATGCATTGCTAGCGCAACAGAATGAAATCGTTAATCAGCAGGAGAGGATAAGGTGCCTGTCTGAACTGGATAATCAGCATACAAAGGAACTAGCCAATGCCAAATCTGAAATTGATGTGCTGCGCAATGATGTTGCCGCTGGTCGTCGCCGGTTGCGTATCACGGCCACCTGTCATCAAGGCGAAACCGATTCCTCCGGCAGCGTGGGCCATGCAGACACCCCACGATTTAACCCGACAACTGAACAAGATTATTTCGATTTCCGAAGAATGATTGTTGAGAATGAGCAACAAATAAAATATTTGCAGGACTACATAAAAACCCAGTGCCAGTAGGGGGAGATATGCTGAAAACAAAACTGATGAGAGACATCATCACAAAACACAATCCCTTTTTTGTTCAAAATCCAGACCGACTGGAAGTGTATGTCACAGAAGGAAATCTGATAGCGACAGGAACGGCGTCACCGTCATTTTTGTATCAGTATAAATTACATGTGCTTGCGCTTGACTACCCGCATTCGCTCGACAGTCTCAGCGTGTCGGTTCTTGAGTGGGCGCGTCGGCATCAACCTGATTTGTTATTTAATCCTGATCAGCGTACGGATGGCATGAAGTTTGATGCCGATATCTTAAGTGACGGTACCGCAGATATTTTATTTGTATTGCGAACAACTGAACGTGTTGTTGTTCAATCAGAAAACGGGCGATTGACAGCCCAACATCTTGATGAGCCTCCTTATCCCTCTGCTAAAGATCCTTGGGGTGTATTGATTGACGGGAGCGTACAGCAATGACGGAAAATAATTCACTGTTCGTTGCGCTTGATAATGAACTGCAAAAATTAATCAGTACCACAAAACCGGCATACCGCCGCCGACTGGCTAATAAGCTGTCAAAGGCGATCCGCGCTGACCAACAGAAGCGCATTCGCAGCCAAAAAAATGTGGATGGTACCGCTTATGAGCCGCGCCGCCGTCGCGTATTACGCTCGCAGAAGGGTATTAAATTTTTGTACCAAGGAGATGTGCGCACGCTGAAAAATTGGCGCGTAACGCGCGGACGCCGGGGGCGTATGATTACTGGCTTTGACGGAGAACGTAACGCGGTACGTTCATTTTATCGCAGTAATATAGAGCGTTATCTGGAAATCAATCACAGTGAAGTGAAAAAAACGTCAAATCGCCGCGATCCGATGTTCCGGCGATTGAGAACCGCGCGTTTTCTTAAGTCCAGTGCATCATCAGCCGCCGCTGTTGTTGGTTTTCAAGGCCGGGCCGCAGCAATTGCTCGTCAGCATCAATACGGTTTGGAAGGCAGTATTAACGCGTTGGCAGAAACGAAGTATCCGCAACGTCAATTGTTAGGCATCACGCCGCATGAGCGACTGCAACTGATTGAATTAATTTATCATGACCTCGTGAGTGAACTATGACACTGCCAGAATTGCATCGGCTATTAACAAATATTATCCGCGTCGGCTTGGTCACGGATGTTGATCTCGTTGGTCATCGTTGCCGGGTAAGGACAGGTGACTTAAAAACGGATTGGATACCCTGGCTGACACTGCGAGCAGGTCATTCCCGTACCTGGTGGGCGCCCAGTGTTGGCGAACAGGTTTTATTGCTTGCCATTGGTGGAGAGTTGACTACTGCTTTTGTCTTACCGGCTGTTTATTCTGATCAGTTTCCGGCGCCGTCAGTTTCTGCCGAGGCTGTTCATATTGCTTTTCCTGATGGGGCAGTGATGGAATATGAGCCAGCGGTCAGTGCCTTAAAAGTAACGGGTATTAAAACCGCAACGGTGAATGCCTCCGGTTCTGTTCATGTCACTGCGCCAGAAATGACTTGTACCGCAAGCAGTCAAATTACGCTTGATACGCCTCACGTCATTTGTACCAATTTACTGACAACAGCCAGCTTGGTAGTGCAAAAAGGCGGAAAAATGACTGGAAATATTGAGCATAACGACGGGCAATTCAGCTCAAACGGGGTGATCGTGGATTCCCATAAACACACCGGCGTCAGATCAGGCGGTGACACATCAGGAGGCCCTGCATAATGAAATTTTTGGGTATGAATAAGCAAACGGGCCGCAACATGACTGATATTGAACACGTTCGCCAGAGCATCACCGATATTTTAATGACTCCAATCAACACACGCGTCATGCGACGCGAATACGGTTCATTGCTGCCCGCATTGATTGATCAGCCGCAGAATCCGGCATTACGTCTAAAAATTATGAGTGCTTGTTATATGGCAATCATGCGTTGGGAACCCCGCGTACGACTCACAACAATTACATTTCAGCGAGCAGAAGCGGGAGAAATGCACGTTGAAATAACTGGCGTTTATATCAACGGAAATGACTTAACAATAGCTATCCCCGTGAGGTGAAACTATGCCGACCATTGACTTAAGCCAGTTGCCGCCACCTGATGTCGTCGAGCCACTGGATTATGAAAGCCTGTTGGCTGAACGTAAAGCCAGGCTGATATCTCTTTATCCCGAAGAGCAACGAGCTGCAATCACTCGCACGCTTGAGTTGGAATCTGAACCCATTGTGAAATTATTACAAGAGAATGCTTATCGGGAGTTATTGCTGCGCCAGCGCGTGAATGAAGCGGCTCGCGCGGTGATGGTGGCCTATGCAGCGGGTAGCGATTTAGATCAGTTGGGCGCAAATAACAATATTACGCGTCTCATGCTGCAACAAGCTGATAACGACACGGTTCCGCCTATTGCGGCTATCATGGAATCCGATAACGATTTTCGCGTTCGTATCCCCCAGGCTTTCGAGGGGCTGAGCGTTGCCGGGCCGGTGGGTGCTTATGAATATCATGCCCGGAGTGCTGATGGCCGTGTTGCTGATGCATCAGCTATCAGCCCGTCACCGGCAAATGTCACTGTGACTATTATGTCGCGAGAAAATAACGGCGTAGCATCCCAAGATTTGTTGGATAAAGTGGCTATAGCTCTTAATGACGAGAATGTTAGACCGGTTGCTGACCGGCTAATAGTTCAGTCAGCAAAAGTAATTGAATATCAGATTGATGCCGTGCTTTATCTCTATCCGACACCGGAGTCCGAACCGATTCGCATTGCCGCCATGCAACAAATGAAACGCTACACAGAGACACAACATCGTTTAGGGCGTGATATTCGCTTATCTGCCATTTATGCCGCTCTACATGTGGAGGGCGTGCAACGCGTGGAATTGAAATCACCCGCTCATGATGTTGTGTTAGATAAAACCCAGGTGTCATTTTGCACCAGCGCAAAACTCAGTGTCGGGGGTTCTGATGAATGACCGCTTGTTGCCATCGGGTTCTACCGTTTTGGAAGTGGCCGCAGCTAAGGCATGTGCACAATTGCACAATGTTCCGGTACCGCTTCGCCAGCTCTGGAATCCTGATACTTGCCCGGTGGAGTTATTACCTTATCTGGCGTGGGCGTGGTCCGTTGATCGTTGGGATGAAAACTGGCCGGTAACGACTAAGCGGGATGTAATAAAAAACTCACTATTTTTGCACAAACATAAGGGCACTATTGGTGCTATCCGCCGTGTGGTAGAGCCATTGGGCTATTTCATTCAAATAAAGGAATGGTGGCAAACCAATGATGCGCCCGGCACTTTTCGACTTGAAGTCGGCGTTCGTGAGAGCGGGATTACTGCGGAAATATTTTCAGAGCTTGAACGTTTAATCTCTGATGCCAAACCTGTGAGCCGCCACCTAATCGGCTTGGCTGTCAGTTTAGATATATCGGGTGTCATTCACTGCGCGGCAACAAGCTATATCGGCGATAGTCTGACAGTTTACCCCTATTTGCCAGAAATGATTGAAACTAAAGGTACCGCTCATGCGGGATCTGCGGTTCATTTGATTGATACGATGAGGATTTTATCATGAAATACTTTGCCATTTTAACTAAGTTGGGTGCGGCAAAGCTGGCGAATGCTGCCGCATTGGGTACCAAAATTAGCATTACTCACATGGCCGTGGGCGACGGCGCCGGCAAATTACCAGAGCCTGACGCTAATCAAACACAATTAGTCAATGAAAAGCGTCGAGCCGCGATTAATACATTAAGCGTCGATCCGGTAAACACTAACCAAATTATTGCTGAACAGATTATCCCTGAAAGTGAGGGTGGTTGGTGGATGCGTGAAATTGGCTTATTTGATGGCGAGGATAGTCTGATAGCAGTAGCGAATTGCCCGGAAACCTATAAACCCCAATTACAAGAAGGGTCAGGCAGAACGCAGACGGTGAGAATGATTTTAATTGTTAACAGTACTGAGTCAGTCACGTTAAAAGTTGATCCCTCTGTTGTACTGGCAACGCGCGAGTATGTCGATAAAAACACGATTGAAGTGAAAGCTTACTGTGATAATGCATTTAAAGAGCATCTTGCAGCTAGTGATCCGCATCCACAATATTTGCTGAAAAAGAATTTACCGCCGTTGCCTGATGCTTCATTGACTCAGAAGGGGATAGTACAACTCAGTAGTGCGACAAATAGCGTAAGTGAAACCTTGTCTGCTACGCCAAAAGCCGTAAAAGCGGCTTATGATCTTGCAGCAAGTAAGCTTGCAAGCATGCCCGACGCCTCATTAACCCAAAAAGGCATCACCCAGCTCACAGACAAAACAGGCAACAGTAATACCCTTGCAGCCACTCAGAAGTTAGTTTCTGATGTAAATGATAATGCCAATAGCAAACTTGCCAAAAACCAAAACGGCGCCGACATCCCTAATAAAAGTGAGTTTGTGAAAAACCTCGGATTGGTGGAGACGGTGAATAAGGCGAATAGTGCCGTATCAGCAACAGGGGGGAACTATAAAGGAACATTCAATTTTTCAGAAATTGCAACAATTGCAAAAGAGAGAAACTCTGTTCAACTTGTATCAACAAGCGCGGGGGCGCCATCCGGGGCACTTGCTTCGTATATGAAAGCGGGCTGGTATGACAATGAAATAGCGATTGGCGCTGTGCGTGGGGGGTCAGTAGATCTAATCGGTGCCGGTATTGATATCAACTCAAAGCGAGCTCTAACAGTTTACAAAAATGGAACTATGGTACCGGCGAACTACGGCAATTTTGACGCTCGTTATGACAACATCCCTGTAGGAGTCCCGCTGCCGTATCCCCACCGCTACACCCCCCCCGGCTACTTAACATGCAACGGTCAGGCATTCGATAAATCCTTATACCCGAAGTTAGCCTTAGCCTATCCAGACGGAAAAGTGCCCGATTTAAGAGGTGAGTTTATCCGAGGGTGGGATGATAGCCGTGGTGTTGATATGGGTCGGGTGTGTGGAACATTGCAATTAGATGCGCTTCAGGGGCATACACATAAAGCATGGCCGAATGCCACAGCAGCCAGCTCAACTGATAGCCCGTCGCAACATGGAGGACCGGAATATACGGGACGTATTACAACAACACATGTCGTTAGTTCCCCTGTGTCAGACGGTAACGGAGAACCACGAGTAGCTAACGAAACCCGCCCCCGCAACATCGCATTTAACTACATAGTGAGAGCAGTATAATGACAGAACAAAAATACTCTTTAGAGCATGAAACAGCCGTATTGGGTAAAGACGGATTAGCAATTCAGGCAGGCTGGATAAAGGTTTATCACTCGAATCAGATAACGAGAGAATTCACAGTTTCAGACATTGAATATGTCATGTTGGGTGTCAGTCTATCAGCCGGTGCTTATCCCGATGCGCCAGAACTTCCCGATTCTCACGATGTGGCCGTTTGTCGCAGCGAAGACGGAAAGTGTTGGCAAATCCTTCCCGATTACCGTGGCAAAACAGCTTACGACACGTTAACTCGCGCTCCGACTGAGATAACAGAAATCGGTGAATTGCCGGATACGCTAACCTTCAAGAAGCCTCCCACAGATTTCGATACGTGGAACGGCAAAGAATGGGTAGTTGATAAAGACCTTCTCAAATCCCATCAGATTAATGAAGCTAAGCAACAACAAGCAGCACTGTTACAACAAGCAAATGAAACACTCTCATTGCTACAAGACTCTGTTGACTTAGAAGTTGCTACTGACTCAGAGAAAGCCGCTCTACTCGAATGGAAGAAGTACAGAGTATTGCTTACGCGTGTAGATGTTAATCAAGCGCCTGACGTTGAGTGGCCGCCTGTACCTAAATAAGAACAGGGCCGTTTGGCCCTTGTCTACTGTACCCAGATTTGGAAATTAGAGATGTCAATACGTCGTTTTTTTATTGCTGTAAGTAGTATCATGGATATCATGCCAGCAACCAATTATAGAAAGCTTATATCGTCGAAAAGTGATAATGAGAAAATCCGCAATGATATTGCTGCGATATCTCAAGATACAGTTAACGCTTTAAATAAAAACAGAGTGGGCAAACGTACTACATTACTTAACAATATTAAGTAGATCATCAGCAGTGATATTGCTTAAGCCTTCTCTAATATCTTCACTGACTTTTTTCAGTGATAAAGTAAATTCAATTTTTCGTGCTTTTCCATCAGAAAAAAATTCGGTCCGGGTTTCATTCAGGCTTTCAATCACGAACATACCGTAAATCATGCCGGTGCCCTCAATTAACGGCCAAGCCCTGCCCGCATATGCAAGTGTGCGCAGGGCTTCAAGAGAAATATCACCCCCCGTCACTTCTGGATAGAGCACTCCATCAAGCGTAATGCTATCTTCACCCGCCCCGATATACTGCCATTTTGCCGATTTCCCCACGCGGTCATTTTTCACATGCCGCCAAGCCATTTCACGACTTAACGTTTGGTAGGGCGCGGTATTCAACATAAAAACAAACATACCATAGATCATCATCATAAAATCAATCTCCATCAGTTAAACGAGAACGGCGACGCGTATTATTTTCTCGCATCAGTTCACGTATTTTTTCTTTCACTAAGTCACCCAGGGCTTTGCTGTCACGCATATCAACGCCGTAAAAATTCAGCTCGAAAGTGTAGTTGTCACTCGCTCTTTGCCGCTCATTTCTATTTCCGTTCAGATCAATCGGTACCGGAATGCCAGCGAACGCCGGTTGTGGTTCTGGCAGCACCGCATTTGCAAGCCCCATCGCAGAATCTTTTAGTCGAGATAACAATGAGGCACGCGGTACATTCAATTGGGGCTCACGATACGCGCCATCTATTGCAGTCACGGCGGGATAATTCTTAAAGACAATTTCACCCAGTTTATTCGCGTCAGCGAGTGATGCAGTATTTTGTAATGATGTATTTGTGGTTCCCCCGCCTGTCTGATTCTTATTGTTCTTTTTATCTCCTTTAGGGGTGTAAACCTCGGTACCGAATGCCGGTATATTGGTTTTTTTATCATTACCAGCTACTTCATCAGCTTTTTTGCCTGCTTGTTTGATTGGTTCTTCGGCGCCGGGTTTCCATTCTTCCTTGACCATTTTTTTTAATTTATCATCCCATCGCCACGCAACCCCATCACCGACTTCGGCAGGTTTGATAGGCTCACCAGCCTTATTCATGACCTGAGCAGCTTCAGCGGCGGCTTTTGTGGCATCGGGAATCGCGCCAAGTTTTTCAAGCAGCCAGCTAACGCCCTCGGCTACTTTCAAAATGACGGATACTACAGCACCGATTGCTTTTCCGACAATTTCCCCAAATGTTTTTCCGGCTTCTGTACACGCTTTCAAATCTTCTGATGTGGTATTGACGGGTTCAAATAGTTTTGTGAACCAGTCCCACACTTTTTTAACTGCATTCGCAATACCATCAAAAATAGGCGCAAATGGCGCAAACGCAGCGTTAAATGCCTGTTTAATCGGCGCCAGCCCTTCAATCAAGCCGGAAAAAAAACCACTAAAAAACGCTTTAATGGGTTCCCAGTATTTCCAAATCAATATCGCGGCACCGACAATAGCAACAATAAGTAGACCAAGCGGACTCAGTAACAGCGAAAACCCGCTCATCAATGCTCTAAGCGCGATTGTTCCGCCACTCCGCAATGCACCAAACCCCGAAGAAACTAAGCTCTTTAACCCGTTGAACAGCATAGACATAGTCGCCATTGGCTGTGTAAAAGCCATCGCGATCCCGCGTCCCGCTGCCGATGCTCCACTCCCTAACGCTTTAAATCCATTGGCTCCGCTTGTTACAAGCTGGCCGCCAAAACGGCGCAATGCCGCGCTGCTATTTTGGAAAATCGGCCCCCATCCCTTAATACTTCTGCTAACGCCACCTAGTGAAGGCAGCAACCCTTTTAAGCCCCCCGTTAATCTACCAACGGACGGAATTAATTTGCCGATCCCGCCGCCGCCCGTCAGCATAAATATACTGAGTTTCATCGCAGCAAGAGGCACAATGACCGCAGCAGCAGCCAGCGCCAGTGCACCCAGTGCGCCGACTAGCGTCACGATAACCAGCGTGCCAACCATGATTGCATAGGTTAATTTGGGATTGGCTTTCATCCAGTCGCCGACGCGAGCAATAATCTTTGTTAGCCCTTGTGTCAGTTTTCGGAACGGAGAGTCAACACTCTCCTCCATTTGTATCCCCAAATCTTCCCACGCTGATTTGAGTTGTTTAAGGTCGCCTTTCAGGTTATCGATTTTGACTTTTGCAACTTTTTCGGCTTCACCTTTTGAATTTTCATTAGCCTTTTTCTGTTCGTCATATTTACCGTTTGCGGCACCTTCTAGCACGGCCCCCATTCCGACCATCGCTTCTTCACCGAAGATGTCTTTTTTGATGCGTATTTGGCTGGGTTGATCATATTTGCGGAGTTTTTGATCCAGTTCTTTTAGAATATCGCCCATATCCCGCAATTTACCGTTGGCCCCGCTGACTTTAATACCCAGAGCCTTCATGGCATCCGCGCCCGCGCCGACAGGCGCGACAAGGCGGGATAACCCCCCCCTCAAAGCCGTACCCGCCATGCTGCCGCGCATGCCATTCGCGGCCATCATTGCGGCCATTGATGCCATGCTTTCTAAGCTAATGCCCAGGTTGGCAGCAATTGGCCCGGCATAAGTCATGGTTTCGCCAAGTTGCCGTAAATCAGTATTGCTTCGAGTAAATGTCGCAGTCAGAACGTCAGACACCCGGTCCATCTGATCAGCATTGAGTTTGAACTGGGTCAGCACGTTTGAGCCAATGTCAGCAGCTTCCCCCAGGTCCACGTCATCAGCTAATGCCATATTAAGCACGCCGGGTAACGCCGCTTTGATAGATTCAGGGGTAAGGTTCGCCATAGCCAAAAATTTCTGACCTGCCGCCGCATCAGTCGCGGTAAATGCCGTACTGGCCCCTAATGCTCTGGCTTGTTCTCTGAGTATCTTAAGGCGAGGATCATTTTTATCGAGACGGGTTAGTGCCTGAACGCCAGACATGCCCTCATCGAAATCTAGACCGGGTGCCATGATGCGAGATGAAGCATACAGAAAGCCCGCGCTACCCGCCGTCGCAGCAGCCCCTGCGGTGGCAAGCTTCCCGCGCATTTCCTTGGCTTTGCTATAGCTATTCTGGGCACGCGTGACCGCATTTAATCGCCGTTGCTGCTCGGCTAATTGCTGATTGTAAATTTCAGTGCGACGGGTTATTTGAGCAGTGGCATTATCGCTTTGACGAACAGAAACGCCGTGTCGGTACATCTGAGCGCCAACCGCTTGTAATTTCTGTTTTTCTTTATCCAGTGTGCGGCCATAGCGATCCCGTTCCTGTCTGGCTGCAAGCAGGATTTTGCGCTGTTCTTCGGTTTGTTCCCTGAACCGCGGAAATTGCGCCGCTAACTCTTTGGCTTTAGCTTTGGCTTTGTCGTAAGTCTCCGCGTTTTTTTTAATAGAATCGCTTAAGCGGTCAAACGTTTTTGTCTGACTTGCCAGGCTCTTAATGTCGCTTGACGTTGATTTGATTTGAGAAGCCAGCCCCGCCGCTGCACGACTGGCAGCACTAACGGGACCGGATAACTTATTAGCGGCGCTCAGTGATACACGGATGTTAAGATTACGATCTGTCATGAATCACTTCCATTGCGTGCGGCTGCGCGTTCATGCCATTTTAATAATTCGAGCACGGTCATTGCGTCATACTCAGACGGGGCCCAGTGAAAAACCGTCGCGATATCCGCGATAATTTCGTCTGTTTCCACAAACGGGCACGGAATTATTTTTCGTCCTGTGTTTTGATCGTATCGGCTTCCGAGCTCGGTGCTAAAAAATCAGCAACACCGCTTGCCAGTGCTGTGAAATCCTGAATCCCCATGCTGTTAATCTCTGCTTCTGTCAAACGCGGCTGTGTCACACGCGGCAATAGCGTGATGAGAGAGTTCACATCACTTGTCATGACGTCATACAGTTTTAACCCACGTAAGGCGCCCACTTGCTTCATCGTGTCAGTGATCGTGACCTGTGTAATGGTTTCCCCGTTGTGGCGCTCTAAAGGTTCTGAGAGGGTAATTGTTTTTGACATGGTTAAATCTCCTGCAATTGGCCAATTGGCGTAATTACGGCCATTAAATTAAGTAGATAATTAGATTAGTGGCCGATATTGGCCCGGTGCTGCTCAAGTAAATCTTTGCCGTCGACTTTCCAGACCAAATTCAACATATCGACTTCGAACACTTCACTATTATCAATCGTGACTTTGCAATACGTGTTTTTCAGCGTGTATTTATGTTGAGTGTTGTCACCCGCTTTTGCCGAACCCCAGTCAAGTTCCGTGAAACGTCCTCGCGTCTGAATTTCACACGCGATAGTCTGCCCGGTTGCATCGTCATAGTAAGAACCAGCAAAGCGCAATTGCAGACTGTCAAGCGTACCGCCCCATGTTTTCAGCAATGAAGCTTCAATACCGCCCATTGTGACATCCATATCCAACGCGCCCCCGTCCATTCCGACGAGTACCGCGACTGATCCCGGCATGCCGGCGCCCTGATAATCTTCGGTTTTCAATGACAGCTTAGGCGTAGTGACTTCTTCAACCTGGCCTAAATATGTTTGACCGTTGATATACGTATCAAACATGAACAACTTTTTTGGCATACCCATTGTGTGTTTCCTCTAGCCTAACTGATTAAAAACGGCGAAATATTCATCAGTGAACGTCTGAGTGAGTTGTAGATTTTCCAGCGGCGGTACCGGCGTATATTTGTAGCGAATATGCGCTTTACCATCCCGCAAGTTTTCTTTCGGATTGTCTGCCGGGTCATACCAACATTCGAAGCCCAACAATTTCCCTTCTGTGACCAGTTGTACTCCTTTTCTATTAATGCCATCGATCACATCTTTGATGAGAGAAGGGGTTAGCGTTTTATCAATATAAGAGAAATGCGCTTCGGCAATCATATCTGCCAAGATCTGAGCGGTACGGGTATAGACTTCAAAGAAGTAAGTTTCACTGTCGCAAGTACGATTGCCCCAGAAACGGAAACCATCTCTTTTAATCAGTGTAGTTACGCCTTTGCTGTTGAGATCGTTAGCGTCAGTGTCGGTACTTTGCAGCGTCCACCAAATATCAGCAGAAATGCCAAGCACGCCGTTAACGGGAACGTTAGATAACGACTTATGCCAGCCTTGATCAGCGTCAATACGAGCACGTAGCCCCAGGGCGAACGCCGTAGCGGGAATCGTTTCATTTTTCCCTGACTGACTGTTGTAAGTAATGAAATCGGGGTAAATCACCATCAGCTCACGCTGATTGAAGTTTTCACGATATTTCTTCACATCAGCCAGCGTTTTATTGCCATTCGCGCCGATGTAAGCGAATGCACGCAGCTTCTCCGCAAATATCGCTATCTGAGCCGCGACGGCCTGCGTATCAAGTCCGGGGGCCGCTAGAATCCGTGGATGTTCTCCAACATTGGATTCAGCTGTTAATAGGGCGTATAAGCCGGTATAGCGCCCATCGGTACCAACACCGCCGATAACAAGCTGATCTTGTGTTTTTGTATCTTCACCCGACTTTTGTTTCGCTGCGTCAGCAACACGGATAACAATCACTTTTGGGCTGCACTGATCAGAAATGGCTTTCAGTGTTGTGTATAGCGTCCCTGTTTTCCCGGCTTTACCAATCACACTGTTAATACGCGTTACCAGCGTTGGCATGTCCAGCGGAAACAGTTCTGGATCAGCATCATCAGCGGTACAAACAACGCCAATAATTGACGTATCAATGTCCCGGATTAGCGTACTGAGTTTTGTTGTCTCCGTAACAGAGACCCCATGATGAAAAGCGGCCATGATTTTTACTCTCATGATTGAACATGTTGCTATAGTGATAGCTCAGCAACAAGAAATCATGTTGTGCCGCGTGTCGTGGTACCGCGACAACACTCGCTAATTGTCTACACGCGCACGCGCGGCAATGATGGACTGAAATAAATCGGTACTGGGTGGGTGATGAGTTTTCTTGATAATTTAATGGCGAGTGAATACGTCAAGCAGCCTGCTTTTGATCTAATGATTGGCGGTCAGCAAATCACAACACTGAATGACCGGCTGATTTCACTATCACTAACGGATAATCGGGGGTTTGAAGCAGATACGCTTGAGTTGGTCATTGACGACTCAGACGGTAAAGTTGCATTACCGCCACGCGGCGTCGAGATTTCTGTTGCAATTGGCTGGCAGGGAGAACCCCTTATTCACAAAGGTTTTTTTACAGTTGATGAAATTAGTCACAGCGGTCCCCCGGACCAATTAACTGTGACCGCCAGGTCTGCAGACTTTAGACAAGAATTCAATGTCAAACGAGAGTACAGCTGGCACGATATCACGGTTGCAAAAGTCGTCAGTGCGATTGCTGGCAGATACAATTTAAAGCCCGGCGTCAGTCGTCAATTGATGAATATTGAGATTGACCACGCCGACCAAACCAATGAGTCTGACATTAGTTTTTTGGGCCGGATGGCTGAAATGCTCGGCGCAATTGCGACAATCAAAAACGGTATGTTGCTGTTCATTGTACCCGGCCAGGGCGTTTCACGCAGCGGTAAGCCCTTGCCGGTTGTTACTCTCAAACGTGAATCTGGGGATAAGCATAATTTTAGCCTGGCTGATAGAGATGCTTACACCGGCGTTAAGGCTTATTGGTTGGATTTAAACTTTGGTAAAAAACCCGCAACAACAATGAAGCGTAAAAGTCAGCCTGACCAATCCACAAAAACAAAAACCAAGGCAACAGCATCAAATAAATCAAGCAAAAAAGAGGGCGATTATTTAGAAGGTGCAGAGGGAAATGTGTATGTGATGCGTCAGACATTCAAGACAGAACGTATAGCCCGCCGTGCTGCCGCGGCGAAATGGGCCACTTTGCAACGAGGAGCCGCCGAATTTAGTATCACACTGGCAAGGGGCCGCCCAGATCTCTATCCGGATCTCTATGCGCAAGTGATTGGTTTTAAGACAGTGATTGACTCCTCTGAGTGGGTAATAACAAGAGTGGGGCACAACATCGGTGACAGTGGTTATACAACTTCACTGGAACTTGAATTAAAAATTAAGAATACAGAAATGAGCGTGGCTGACGAAAATAGCAAAAATAGTCACAAGTCGTGATATGCTTATATTAAGCAAACCCCTTTTAGATTAGAGGGCTAATATCATGGCGTTTATATGTCCCCGCTGCAATGCTGTAGCAAAGACCCGCACAAGTGAAATGATGAGTGAAGAAACTCGTCGCAGCTATCATCAATGCCAAAATCTGCTATGCGGCTGTACATTTACAACCATTACAACCGTTGAACGCTATCTCTGTACACCCAATCAACATGAATTACCGCCAGAATTCAAATTACCAAAAATGGCATTCCCGGCAAGTCACTACGGTGATGAGCAAATAGGTTTTGGTTTTTAGCTCTACTGTAAGCAAGAAAATAAACCCCGAAAATCGGGGTTTTGGCGGCTATCACTTAGATATTATATTTATTATTTGGCCTGTCTTAATATCTACATTTGCTGAGATGGTTTGTTTTACGATCCCACCATAGGCATTACTACCTTTAAAAGTCGTTTCTATTACTGCATGAGGATTTTTATCTAATATCAAGCGATAGGTTGTTTCTACGTGCTTATATGTGGATTCATCATGCATATTTTCTTTAATAATTTTTTCGAGTGGGCGATATGAGCCATCCCATCCGCTAAATTTAGACATAAATTCATCAAAGTTAATGCGATTTGTAAGTGATTTGGGATCTTGAGTATAGTCGGCATAACACCATCCAAGTACATCTCCCAGTTTAAGATCACCTGATTTCGTATACGATATCTGGCTTAAGCAACTGTAGAAATCATCTGTTTCGGTTTCAGGGATATCTTTGTATGACACATAGTTTTCAACAATTTCTTTTCTTTCGTATTGAGGTTCGTTTCTATACTCTTTGAGTGTTTTTGAGGCATATTTGAATTTTTTGTCACTATGTTTTTCTTTTCTTTCTTCCTGGGGTTCCTGATTGGTTTTTTCTGTTGACTTTAATGTGGTTGAATTATGAGTTGGGTAGAGTTGAGAACCTATAGTGATTGATGCAAAAAACGCGAGTAAGTAGATAAATGAAGATTTTTTTCTATTCGGCATTAAAACTAGACTTGGCTTTATAAGTCCAACAACAAAGGCAATGAATGTAATCACCGCTACGGTTGCAAATATGTTTTCCATGAGACCCTCTTTGGCACAAATGAGATTAATTCATATTATAGAACCTACTGTAATTCGATTGCACCATCAAGGTAAAATAAAGCCCCGATTACCAAGGCTAATCATGGCGTTTATATGTCCCCGCCACAATGCTGTAGCAAAAACCCGCAAAATTTATTTTTTTACCCATTATGTTGGCTTGATTTTTGGCGCAAAAGTGGTACTGGTTATATAACCAGTGCCGCCAATCTGTCGCCATTCTGCCGCCACTTTTCAATTTTCATCTCATCGCAGAAAGCAAAAAAGCCACCTTGCGGTGGCCTTTTCTTTTCCCTAACTCACTGTTTTATAGTAAGTTTTCATTTGGTGCCCAGGGCGGGACTTGAACCCGCACAGCCTTAAGGCCGAGGGATTTTAAATCCCTTGTGTCTACCGATTTCACCACCTGGGCTGATTTTGGAGGCGCGTCCCGGAGTCGAACCGAGGTTGACGGATTTGCAATCCGCTGCATGGCCACTCTGCCAACGCGCCTTTCTATATTCAATGAATAATTATTCAACGAATAATTCAGCTACTAAACCTTTATTCGCTAAGTTACTATCCAACTTCTGAACAGTAACTTGGAGCGGGAAACGAGACTCGAACTCGCGACCCCAACCTTGGCAAGGTTGTGCTCTACCAACTGAGCTATTCCCGCACCGCTTTGAACTGGCTGATTTACTTATTTGTTTTCGTAAATCTCATGTGCCGTTCGATGCGTTGCATTCTACTTACTTCACGTATCGAGTCAACACAATTATTGTTACGCTGTGTTTGTTCGATGGTTTTTACGTCATTTCGATCAAGCTTCACGCAAGTCAGACCAAGCCGCGTTGACATATTGAAACATTGACCAAAATGTCATCACTGTAGCAACATAAAGTAATATGAATCCACCCAATTCGAATTCAAAATTAGGGCGCCATAATAAAGCAACTAACGCCGCCATCTGTGCTGTCGTTTTTACCTTACCCATCCAGGAAACGGCAACACTACTGCGTTTGCCTAATTCAGCCATCCATTCTCTGAGAGAAGAGATGATAATTTCACGCGCTATCATGGTTGCTGCGGGGAGGGTTATCCACCATGTATGATAGTGTTCGGAAACTAAGACTAGTGCGGCAGCAACCATGATTTTGTCCGCGACAGGATCAAGAAATGCGCCAAAGCGAGTTGTCTGTTTCCAAAGGCGGGCGAGGAAACCGTCAAACCAGTCTGTCGCCGCAGCGACAACAAAAATTATGGCACAAACCATCGGCGCCCATGTGAATGGCAAATAGAATGCCAGGACAAAAAATGGGATCAGGACGATACGAAATAGAGTGAGCCATGTTGGTATATTTAATTGCATAGTGCTTCTTAACTATCTGGCTATAGTGGAATTTATAAGTATGGTGCATCAATGTACTTAGTGTTTCAATGCATTATAAATTTTTTCTGCTAATGCATAGGAAATAGTCGGTACTTTTGCGATCTCTTCGACACTTGCATTACGTAAAGGCTGCAAACCTCCCATGTATTTCAGTAACATTTGTCGGCGTTTTGGCCCAACGCCTTCAATAGATTCCAGCGTACTGGTGTTTCTAACTTTAGATCTACGTTGACGGTGCCCGGTTATTGCATGATTATGTGATTCGTCACGAATATGCTGAATCACATGCAGGGCAGGAGAGTCCGGCGGTAATGCGATACCTTTATCCTCCGTCGCGAAAAATAGTGTTTCAAGCCCGGCTTTGCGATCACTGCCTTTGGCAATGCCTATTAATTGAGGTCGCGTTTTATCCCATTCAACATCAAGAGACTGAAAGACATCTATTGCTTGAGCTAATTGCCCTTTACCGCCATCGATGAAAATAATGTCGGGAATTTTTGACTCATCTAATGCTTTCCCGTATCGACGGCGTAGTACTTGATTCATGGCAGCGTAATCATCACCGGGAGTAATACCACTGATATTATAGCGCCGGTATTCAGAACGTAGTGGGCCATTGCTATCAAAGACGACACAGGATGCAACAGTTTGTTCCCCCATAGTGTGACTAATGTCAAAACATTCCATTCTCTGAATTTTTGCTAACTTAACTAATTTGGTGAGAGCGTCTAATCTTTGATGAATAGTTGATTGTTGTGATAAGCGGGTCGCTAGGGCGATTGTTGCATTTGTGCGGGCAAGTTTCAGATAACGGGCTTTATCTCCGCGGGGTCGGGTTTGAATATGAATTTTTCGCCCAGATATTTCAGATAAAGAATCAGACAAAATGTCTTTTTCTGGCAGAGTAAAATCCAGCAAAATTTCTGAGGGCAAAGTCCGATTTTGGCTGCCCTGTAAATAAAATTGACCAAGGAATGTTTGTACAATCTCATCAAGCTTTGTCCCAGTCGGGACTTTAGGATAGTAACTTCGGCTACCCAGTACTTTGCCCTGACGTATAAACAGCACATGCAGGCAAGCTATGCCCGCTTCAAAGGCAATACTGATAACATCAAGGTCATCGTCTGTTCCTGAAACAAATTGTCTTTCAGTAACTTGACGAACGGCCTGGATTTGATCTCGGTATCTTGCTGCATCTTCAAATTTCAGTTTCTGGCTGGCTTGTTCCATTCGGTCAATTAATCTGGTTAAAACTTGCTGATCTTTGCCTGAAAGGAACAGACGAATATAATCAACTTGCTGCTGATATTCTTCTTCACTTACCAGCCCTTTAACGCAAGGCCCAAGGCAGCGGCCAATTTGATATTGCAGGCATGGCCGCGAGCGATTGCGGTAGACGCTATCTTCACATTGTCGGATAGGAAAAAGTTTTTGCAGTAAAATTAATGATTCTCGTACCGCATGAGCGTTTGGAAATGGGCCGAAATATTCACCTTTGAAATGTTTAGCTCCCCGATGCATTGCCAGTCGTGGGTGTTTATCTGCGCTGAGAAAAATGTAAGGGTAGGATTTGTCATCTCGCAGTAAAACGTTATATCGGGGTTGATAGAGCTTAATGTAATTATGCTCCAGCAGCAGTGCTTCGGTTTCGGTATGCGTAACCGTAACATCTATTTGAACAATATTTTTAACCAGAGATTCGGTTTTACGACTGGCGATCTGTGCGCGAAAGTAGCTGGCAAGCCGTTTTTTTAAATCCTTGGCTTTACCGACATAAATAACCGTGCCTGAGGTGTCATACATACGATAAACGCCAGGCTGACTGGTTACTGTTTTTAAAAATGTTTTTGAATCAAATTGTTCCGTCACTATTTAATAGACTCTCTGTGTCGAATAGCCCATAACGTATTGCCATATGTGTTAATTCTACATCACCACTGATATTTAGTTTACTAAACATTCGGTAGCGATAGCTATTAACGGTTTTTGGGCTGAGATTAAGTTGTTCAGAGATATTGCTCACCTTTTGTCCTTTCGTGATCATCAGCATAATCTGTAATTCACGATCAGATAGACAACTTAATGGATTGTCTTGCTGTGGGCTAATTTGGCTAAGGGCCATCTGTTGAGCGATATCGGGAGCGATATAGCGCTGGCCGGCATTAACTGCACGAATTGCATTAACCATGTCTTGAGAGGTAGAGGCTTTACTGAGATATCCTCTGGCGCCAGCCTGCATCACCTTCATTGGTAAAGGATTTTCAGTATAGACAGTCAACATGATGACACGGACATCGGGACAATAACGTAGGATTCTTTTTGTCGCCTCCAGGCCACCAATGCCTGGCATGTTCATATCCATTAACACGATATTTACTTTATTAGCTCGGCACCATTTTATCGCATCTTCACCACAATTAACTTCTCCTACTACGGTTATTCCTTTTACGTCATCAAGAATACGTTTTACACCAACTCTGATCAGCTCATGATCATCGACTAACAAAATATTTATCAAAAAAGTGTCTCCAACTGGCTCTATGCTCATACATGAGCTTCATTGATATACCTGTTATCTTTCAAATTGCCTCTTTGTTGGCTGCACTCACTCACCCCGGTCACATCGTTACCTATGCTCCCGGGGATTCGCTCCCTTGCCGTCGCGATGCATCTTGAAATCCATAGGGTATATTGCTTGTGTATTGAATTTGTTTCAGAAGAGTTAACTTCAATTGTCTGTTTTTTAACTTTTAGTAAAGATTATATAAAACAATAAAATAGATAAATTATCCTAAAAGTTCATCAAGAATGCGAATATTATACTTATCTCCTCCAAAGACAAAAGAGAATTATTTTATATGATAACAAGTGTCATTTATTTGAAATCAGAATGTCCTATATATTCTGATTATGATAAAATTAATAACTAAATAAATATTTATAAAACAAATGGGTTTAACAATAATTTAACGTTTTTTGGCGTAGATCTATTTGGAAAATGTATAAAAATAGGGGGTGAATTATGTGGTATAATTATTATTTTCATAACGCAATTAATACGTAAACAGGTAACGACTATGAATAAAATCGATTTAATTCCTTCATCTGATACTGAAACCTTAGCAACAGAGGTGACATGTTTGAAAGTTCTGTTGGCTTCTATTCTTAAAACTATGGGGCAAGCTCATGCAGGGAAAGTTGTACTGAATTTGGAACATGTTATTGCAGAAATGGGCAATGAAAAACAGGCTAAGATATTTGAAAATACCGTTCAGCAAATAAAAGCATTATATCGGCAGTGAGGTAGGGTCTCAGGGGTTAATGTTATTGCCCCTGTACATATCCCACTTTTGCTACGTATTTAACGATCATAACTATATGAAACTAAAGGTGTAAGGTAAATAAATTAAAAACGATATTAATTATCTGGTTATAGAGAAAGGTGTGGGAAGAGGAAAATAGCTCATAGTAATTAACAGGATATAGCGTATACTAAATGTAGTAGTCTGGTTTGGTATGTAAATATAGGAGCGTGCGTATGTACAAAACTATTTTAGTACCGGTAGATATTTCAGAAGATGAACTAACGAGTAAAGCGGTTAAGCATGCACTGTCTTTAGCAAAAGAAACAGGTGCGAAGCTCCATATTCTTCATGTACTGCCAATTTCATCCGCGATTGTTAACGCATATTCGTTGGGATATGATGAAATTAAGGATAAAGCGACAATTAAAGCCGAAGATGATTTGAAAACGCTGCTTGATACCATCGATTTTCCTGCTAACAGGTTATCCTATTCCATTGCATTTGGGTCGCCAAGAGATGAAATAACAGCAGCAGCGACAGAAATTAATGCTGATCTTATCGTTATTGGCTCTAGAAGGCCCAATATTACAACGCACTTATTAGGATCTAATGCATCAGGTGTTGTCAAATATTCGACAACATCTGTTTTGGTTATCAGGTAAGGTGATTAAAACGTAATGAGAGAGATTGATTAGCCATCTTCGGATGGCTTGCTATATATGTCTTAGCTAACGCTGTGTTGCTATATTTTTATTAAATTTTCTCTGATTTCATTTTCATTGAGATTGCATAAGGTTTCGTAGAATTGTTGAGGATGCAATAATTGTGGAAAAATTTACTGATAAACTGATTCGTTTGGACCATTTTTTATGGCGGGTGGTGCGTTTTTACCTTATTGCTGCAACCTTTTTCTTTATTGGAATAATTCCGGGTGTCCTGGGGTTTTACCTGATAGAGGGGCATACATTTTGTGAATCTTTGCTTAACGCTTTATCTATGCTGGGATCGCAGGGTTTAGATCCCGTCCCTGTTAGTTTACCCGGTAAATATTTTATTGCCATATATGGGGTATTTTTGGAAAGTGTGTTCTTTATTACTTTGGGGCTTGTTGTAACACCTTTCATTCATCGAATATTACATAAGTGGCATCTTGATTCTGAGTGATTGAAAATAGAGCTATACGGTAATTTATTTGATTTAGTTAAACAACTCACAACAAATAATGTAATAGTTTATACCCTATGGATTTCAAGTTGCATCGCGACGGCAAGGGAATGAATCCCCGGGAGCATAGATAACTATGTGACCGGGGTGAGTGAGTGCAGCCGACAAAGAGGCAGCTTGAAAGATGACGGGTATACATCTTTTCCATGCCGTTCCTGACATATCAAGGTTTTCAATTAGTTATAGTTACCATTATGACTTGCTCAACTCTTTTGCCAAGAAATCTATTGCAAGATCAGAAGAGGAATTGGCAAAAGTGGCTGAGAAAATAGACTTGCCAAAAGAGCGAGTCTCTTTCTCCGTAGCCTTTGGATCACCGAGGGATAAAGTATTATCGACAGCAGATGAAATTAAAGCAGATTTAATTGTTATTGGTTCCCGGCGGCCTAATATTTCCACCCATTTATTAGGTTCAAACGCTTCAGGGATTATCGGATATGCAAATATTTCAGTTTTAGTAGTCAGATGAATGACCTATACCCTATGGATTTCAAGATGCATTGAGACGGCAAGGGAGTGAATCCTCGCCGTTTTTTACGGCGGGGAGCAGTCACAACAGAATATTGAACTTATTTTGGTGATAATTGATTTTAAGCTATCCATTTTTTACCAAAAAGTTGATCTGCACAGGATAGATGTTGCATAAAATCCCGGATTAAAGTGAATATCAGGCAAAGATGCCACAAGAATCAGCAACTTATACGGCTATAGTAAAAATAAGCATGATTTTAATTTATTGGCTATAGTTAATTTCAGCAAGGTGACTCGTTTTGATAACTGGATGAGGACAAAACATGTTAAGAAAATTGGCGGCTGAATTACTTGGAACTTTTGTTCTGGTTTTTGGGGGATGTGGTAGTGTTGTATTCGCTGCGGCATTTCCTGAATTAGGGATTGGCTTTGTCGGTGTATCTTTGGCATTTGGTTTAACAGTATTGACGATGATATATGCTGTTGGGCATATTTCTGGCGGGCATTTTAATCCCGCTGTAACAATTGGTCTTTGGGCTGGTGGTCGTTTCAAGGCAGTGGAGGTTATTCCTTATATTATTTCTCAAGTTATAGGTGGTATTCTTGCTGCCGCGGTATTATATGTTATTGCCAGTGGGCAGGCGGGTTTTGATGCGACCACGAGTGGTTTTGCAGCAAATGGTTTTGGTGAACATTCACCAGGTGGATTCTCGCTTCAATCGGCTATTGTGGCTGAAATTGTTTTAACGGCTATTTTCTTAATTGTTATTATTGGTGCGACAGATAGACGAGCACCTCCGGGCTTTGCGCCATTAGCAATAGGTTTGGCGCTGGTTTTAATTAATTTGATTAGCATTCCTATTACTAACACGTCAGTCAATCCGGCACGAAGCACGGCTGTTGCGATATTCCAGAATACCTGGGCTTTAGAGCAGTTATGGTTTTTCTGGGTGATGCCAATTATTGGTGGGATTGTTGGAGGGGGAATTTACAGGTTATTGTTTGCTGAAAAACAATGATTTTTACTGGTGAGTTACCTTGCTTAAGGCCACGCTGTAGTGTGGTCTTTTTACTTTTCAATGAAAGAACTTTTTGTCACTATTATTTTTTCATTTGTTTTAATAAAGGTAGGAAATATTATCATGAAGATTTATTGCAATGTATTGGGTGGTTTATTACCGTCAATTATACAAAAATAATTAACCCTATAAGTTATAAAATAAATTTCATTATTCCTTTCCTGAACTAGACTATAATTATCGCCAATTGAGAGAGGCTATCTGTACGACTATTTAATATATTGATTACTGAATGATATTATTGAATTTAAGAGGAGTATATGAGCCAAAGAAATGATTTTAAAGCCTTTTCTATTAGTGAGAATGCTAATATAGTGAGTCAAGAAAAATATGAAGAAAGCCAGAATTTAAAGATGGGATTTCCACCTGAGAATGTTTCTACTCATATATTAAATAAGGTATTACGCCAATCCTCAACAATATCATCTGTTGTGGCTAATTTTATTGCGACACAATCTGGTGAAGATGTACTGGATGATGGTGATATAGCTAAACTGACCGAGCTATTTAATAGCGCTTTAGATAAAGCTTTAGAGCAAAAAGCTTCAAATATTTCCGGCACCCCTGTTGGCTCTCCTATTCCGTGGCCGTTACCCCATCCACCTTCCGGTTATTTTACTTGTAATGGTTCCGTTTTTAGTAGATCACAGTATCCTAAATTAGCAGAAGCTTATCCTGACGGTAGATTACCTGATCTAAGAGGCGAGTTTATTCGTGGTTGGGATGATGGTCGTGGTGTTGATAGTGGCCGTGGAATCTTAACTCATCAAGGGGATGCGATTAGGAATATTACTGGTAGTGTAAGTGGACGAACTGTATCCACCTCATCCCGTATGTTTAGTTATGCTGGTGGTGCTTTTTATACTTCTGTAACTAACCCCGGAAGTCATTTTAATGCTGGTGCTACATATAATTCTGTAGCCCAGGATCGATTTAGTCTACTAGAAATTGATGCTTCTCGCATTGTACCTACTGCGAATGAAAATCGCCCCCGCAATATCGCATTTAACTATATCGTAAAAGCAGAATAATATCGTAAAGGTAGAATAATAATGACACAAGAAAATATTTTAGATACTGAAACCGCTGTATTAGGTGAAGACGGATTAGCAACTCAAGCTGGCTGGATAAAAGTTTATCATGCTAATCCCTATTCGAGAGAATTCTCTGGCTCTGATTTCGAATATGTTGCGGAAGGCGTCGGTTTGTCAGCGCATTCTTATTTAGATGCGCCAGATTTGCCAGGTTCTGATGATATGGCTGTGCGTCGCAGTGAGGATGGGAGTTATTGGGAAATTGTCCCTGACCACCGTGGAAAAATAGCTTACAACACGCAAGTGGGTGCGCAGGAAGAAGTGGCTGCGCTGGGTGAATTACCGGAAACATTAACATTCGAACAACCGTCCACCGATTTTGATCAATGGGATGGTGAAAAATGGGTAACGGACTTTGAAGCTCAAAAAATCAGTCAAGTTGAACAGGCAGAACAACAGCGTGCTATTTTTCGTCGGCAAGCAGATGAAGCCATCACGGTATTGCAGTATGCGGTTGAAACTGAAATGGCATCAGAAGCGGAAAAAACTTTATTGCTAGATTGGAAAAAGTATTTGGTATTACTGCGTCGGGTTGATGTTTCATCGGCACCAGATATTAATTGGCCTGAAAAGCCGAAAGAATAATACCATTAAAGTTTTATAATTCTTAAATATTAACGAAGCACTGGTTTTTAATCAGTGCTTTGATTGGAAAAAATTCGTATAAAAGTCCATATAAAAATGAACTCTGATTCGTAAAGTTGATTTGGTTATCGACTTTAAATTTATTTTTGCTAAAAGCGGAGGGCGGTCAGTAAGGATATTTTTATTGTTTTTCGGAATTAGACTATACCCTATGGATTTCAAGATGCATTGCGACGGCAAGGGAGCGAATCCCCGGGAGCATAGATAACTATGTGACCGGGGTGAGTGAGTGCAGCCAACAAAGAGGCAACTTGAAAGATAACGGGTATATAACTGATGTAAATTATGGGGAATTATTTCTAATAATTCGACTTATTGACTGTAAATGAACATTATTTAATTTGGGGAAGGTATATGAGTAAAAATGATTTTAAAGCTTTTGCTATTGATAGTAACGCTAATGTGCCCAGTCAGCAAGACTATGAAACAGATCTGAATTTGTCGCGTGGGTTTCCAGACAGGCAGTATATTGATAATTACATATTAAATAAGATATTTCGTCAAACATCAACAATAACATCGGTTATAGCTGATTTTATTGCGACACAAATCGGTGAGGATGTTTTAGATGATGGTAATGTCACTAAACTCACTGCACAGTTAAATAAAGCTTTAGAACAGAAAGCGATAACAGGAATTCCCAATGCTTCATTAACACAAAAAGGTATTGTGCAACTTACCGATGTGATGGGTGATAGTGATACATTGGCAGTGACGCAACAGTTGATTAAGGAAATAGTTAATTCATTACTTGGAAATATTAATACTAGAGTACCTGATAGCCGGAAAATAAACGGTAAGGCGTTGACTGGGGATATCAATCTGACTGCGGGGGATGTGGGTGCAGTATCAACTAATAATGCAATGCTTTCAATGGGTTTTGCTCGTTTGAATGGATTGGAAAATTTATACGATGGTTGTGCCGGATATGGGCCCAACGCGCCATTCGTCACTAAATATGGATTGCCACTTGGTGGGTATGGCGTTCAGTTAAGATTTAGTAATGTAAATGGCTTATCAAGTGAAGGCGTGTATGGTGTATGGAGCCATAGGCTGGTTTTCGAGCATGAAGGCAATACATATCGTACCGATAGCATAAATAGCGATAGCAACAGACAAGCTACCCGTAAGTTTTGGGACGATAAGAACGCTAAACCAGACACCAACGGATACCTCAAGAAAGCCTCTCCGATAATAGAAATCTACCCTGATGGCACATTCTTGACTAATGACGAATCCGAAGGTGCAGAAGTGATAAAACAGGGAACCGGCATATATCGTATATCAAATATCCTGGGCTATAACGCTGATGGTGGTTGGGGGGTGCATGGAGGTATTTCCGTTCCCCGCGACAACAATAATCTCGAACTGATTTTTGTTGATGATCACGTTCAACCTGACGGCTCTATTATTATTGAGACTTTCCATCGCCAACACGCACATTTACCGGAGAGATTTCAAAATTGGCGGCTCAAATCTATTGATGACAATGGCAACAAGATATTCTATCAAGATGGGGAACCCTGTGATATTCCCGATTCTTGCTGTTTAGATATTAGGGTCCAAATGCCAGAAGATTCACTCTGGAACTTGAATCGAAAGAAGTTACAGAAAGAAATGGAGAGTAGCAGCGCTTTTGGTCATAAATTGTAGTAAGACGGGGCCGTATATCGGCCCTGTATCTTATTTGGTTTTTTTGGCGCTTCAATATTAGGATGTTGACGTTGAGCGTCATTCTCTATTTTTTCATATTAATGGTGAGTGATATAACCGCTCGTTTTTAAAGCATATAGTCCATATGTTGATTTCATAATACCCAATTAATCATTCCGCTATAATAGGATAACCACCATCTTGTGATATCTCAACCTGTCTATTGAATAGTCTTTCTTTTTAAAAGAGATGCTAAGAAGAAATGCAAAGAAACAATGTTTGTCTTATAGGTCGATTATGAGGCAACATAAAAGGTTAAAATCAGAATGATATTTTTATATAAGTAGGGGTTATCATTGAAACGTAAAGTTATTTTTTGGGCAATTCACATTGGGTGTTTCAGTTTAATTGCTCCTTTGCCTTCTTTTGCCGCACCGGCTGCCTTTGAACAAGCTAAAGTTGAATTACGTAAACGCATTTATCATGATCAATTTAAGTCAGAGACCGGGACACTTTATTGTGGTTGTCATTGGCAATGGACAGGTAAGAGCGGTGGACGCACAATCCTTTCTTCGTGTGGTTATCAAGTCAGGTCACAACAGAATCGTGCTGAACGAATTGAATGGGAACATATTGTTACTGCCTGGGTTTTTGGTCATCAGCGGCAATGTTGGCGAAATGGAGGGAGGAAGAATTGTGTCTCTTCCGATCCTGTTTTCAGGGCAATGGAATCTGATATGCATAATTTGGTCCCATCAATTGGTGAGGTTAATGGAGATCGTAGTAATTTCAGTTATGGAATGTTACCGAAAAGTATGCCGAATAATTATGGTCGTTGTACCAGTAAAGTCGATTTTAAATCTCGAACGTTCGAACCGAGAGATGAGGTAAAAGGGCAGGTCGCTCGGATTAATTTTTATATGCACGATCGTTACAATCTTTCCATGTCCCGCCAACAACAGCAATTATTTATCGCTTGGGATCGTCAATATCCACCGAGTAAATGGGAGCAGGAGAGAGATAATCGAATTGCCGGTATTATGGGGCATCACAATCCTTTTGTTACCGGTGAACAGAAATGGCAATTATGGCATAAAAACTCCGCCGCTGGCATTCCAAAAAGCGAGCAGAGAAAAGGGCAGAGAAATAGTCAAACAGATACCCAGAGACAACGGGTGTTATCTGATGCATCCTCTACAGGATTAATTAAAGGGAATAACAAGAGCAAAATCTATCATTTTTCTCATTGTTCAGGTTATAAGATGATTCAGGAGAAGAACGCGGTCTATTTTAAAACAGAAACTGAAGCAAAAAATGCGGGTTTTCGATTGGCTGGAAACTGTAAGGGGACTTAACAAAACAGATAATTAACTATTTGCTCTGTTGTCATCAATAATAATATTGTTGCCATCCGTTGAAGAAGAGTGCTTGCAGATAGTGACTTCTTTGCCGGATGGTAACGGAATGTATCAATACCATAGTAGCTAAATCAATAATGGCTACTATGATGTTAAGTCATTAGTGGTGTTAAGTCATTAATGAATACTTATCATTGTAAATATTAAGTCATATTATTCAATGAATTAAATTTCTCGCAAAACTAAATAAAGGATACTGTCGATTATTTTTAATCAAGAGTTCTTGGCTTGTTTGCCATAACTTAGGAATTGTCATTATACTGTCATAATGATTCGTTAGTTTTCATTAGATAGAAATAATGGTGAGTAACATTAATGATTGATATTCCGATAATATGCGAACCTGTGGGAAGCTCAGAGTCATTAAATAACGTAGTTATTGTATCGGTGATATGACACCGGATGGGTGAAAACAACGATAAGGTGATACTGCTATGAGTAGACAGAAAGCAGTGATTAAATCACGTCGAGAGGCAAAACGGATGATGAAAAGGGATTTGCGTCATCATCAATGTTATCAGGATGATAATGTAACCTCTCTGGTGCGACTCGGTGGCGTAGAAGCCATTGGTATGGCACGTGATAACCGGGATACTTCGGAAATTTTGCCACGGACTGAAACGCAACGGCGTTATATGCGCGCAATAAACTATAAGAAACTGATTATTGCCAGTGGGGAGGCGGGCTGCGGTAAAACGTTTATCAGTGCGGCAATGGCCGCGGATGCATTGATTAATAAGGAAATTGATAGGATCATCGTCACCCGTCCTGTATTACAGGCAGATGAGGATCTCGGTTTTTTGCCCGGAGATATGGCTGAAAAATTTGCTCCTTATTTCCGGCCGGTTTATGACGTTTTATTAAAACGCATGGGTGCCTCATTTTTGCAATATTGCTTACGGCCTGAAATTGGCAAAGTAGAAATTGCGCCTTTTGCCTATATGCGAGGCAGAACATTTGAAAATGCATTTGTAATTCTGGATGAAGCTCAGAATGTAACGGTTAATCAGATGAAAATGTTTCTGACTCGGCTTGGAGAAAATGTTACTGTGATTGTCAATGGTGATATAAGTCAATGTGATTTGCCGGTTGGCGTCGTATCAGGATTGCGTGATGCACTGGAAAGATTTTCAGATGATGAAATCGTCAGTGTTATCCATTTTAATCAAGAGGATTGTGTTCGTTCTCAACTGTGCCAGAAAACGTTGTTGGCTTATTGTAAATAACCGATGGAAATATGCCGTGGGGGCTTTTGCAAGAGCGCCTCACGGCGTGATCCTTAGCATATTCTCTGATTATTCGGTAGATTTTAGAGCTCTTATCCTCATTGTTTTATTCTGGATAAACTTATTTGTGATTAATTATTATATTGAAAGCGTATTTAATATAATGATATTTTATTATCTTTTTAAATCGATTTTATTTTTATATTGATTTTGAAAATTATAGATTAGGTAAAGTCTTGTCGAATAAATATCAATAGTGGTTCATTTATTTTCCAGACTACTCTAATAGCTGACGGCCAATGATTTTTACTGGAAACTCTGATAGAACTACTTTATTTTCCAGTAATCAATAGAATCTCTATTTAAATCAATTCTGCCATCAGGATATTCAACTCTTGAGGGTTCTTTACCTGGTGGGATAATAATTTTAGGCATCTTGGTTTCATCTAATTTAGGTTTATCGCCAAATGCCCAGTAAATAAAATAGAAAAACAATAATGACAACGTTATTTTTAATATTTTCATACGGACAATTCCTTCTTATCACAGTAATGTTGTAAGGCCAGTGTTCCTTGTTCTTCTTGCTGGCTCACGGTCAGTGATTTTACTAACTGCTTATCCATATCCAGAAAATAGAGATTTCGGTAGTAAATATTGTCAGGGATAAGCATCTTGTAATTATCCATTTTCGCCTTAAATTGACGTTGACTGTCCTGATAGGCCGTAATCTTATCCGGTTCGCATAACTCTCTGAGGCGCTGGTCAATATACCCCGCATATTTATACGCGCTATGGTTAGAAAACCCAAATCCTCCTTTCAAATCAGCACTTCTGTTTTCAACAAACAGTTTGTCTTTTTCTTGTTGGCTGAGCTGATTAAACAACGCATTTTGCTGTTCACCGGCCAGAGAAAAATCCTTTTCTGTTTCCTGGTTCAATTCAGGAATTAAATAGAGCTTTGTAGTATTGCTCAATATTTCTTCGGCAATACCCGTTATAAGAGAGACATTCCGGGCGGAAATCAGCCATTCCGGGCAACTGTTGGCTTGAAAAAAATGAACCACTTTACCATGATGCAGATAAATTTCTTTACTGGCTGTCGCCTGCTTAATTGCCTGAATAATCGGTGAGGGTGATAATAATTTCATGATTTCCCAGTCATACCCCGCCAGCGTCCAGTAATTGAAAAACCTATTATCCATATCCTGCTCAAATGGCACGGTAGGAATTACATCATCTTCATTAACATGACGATAGTGGATAATGGAAGATAATTCCTCTACCGCACTACGAGTTAGTGTTCGCGGCATCCCGTAACTATAGAGACAAGGGTTATACTCTTTCAATTGTGCGCTGTGTAGTAATGCTAACGCTCCTCCCAGACTATGACCACAAATAAATAACTTTCTTTTTTCAACTAATTTAAAGATATCACTGAATACTTCTTTCTTTTTATCTCTGGGGACTGTTAACTCTCTAACCAAATTAAATGCTTCCCAGAACCCTTTATGCACTTTGCCGTGATGAATAAACCCACTGCACAGAGCTTTGTCATCATCGCAGCTTAAAGCCAATGGCTGGAAGGTGGCATCAGTCAGGTAATTTTCCAGGCTAGCCGTTCCTCGCCAACTAACAATCACATCGTTCTTACTGGCAGCATAAAACAGTTTGGTATCACCCTGCTTGTTGTTCCCCGCTTGTGAATCAATAAACTCCACCCGGGCATAACGTTCACTAAATGGCACATCGTAAACTACAGGGGTCGCCGATGCCTTTTCTATCTGATAAGGCAACTTCGAAACATCGACCATTTGCCGGTTAAAAAAGTGAAGTACAGAGCCTTCAATATCAACATCCCCGCCAGCATAGGCCAGCACGCTCATCAAACACTGGTTATAGGCATTCACAATGGAATACTCTTTTTGATGATGTAGTTGCAAAACCCAAGCTCGGAATGGACATACTTCCAGCACATACCGTCGATTTACCGGATGAACTTTATAGCCTTCTGGCTCCGGGTCCGGGAAATGATAGGGAGGAGGAATGTCTTTAGGATCTTTCCAATCATCTAGCGCCGGCAACCCATCACTGATCTGTCCGATAGTCACATAGCGATATTGATGGCCTTCCGCTTCTGCTTTTGGCTTCACCACTGAAAATTCTTCTCCCCGTTTTTCCCGTAACGGACGTTGTTCCATTTCATCGGCCAGCGGTTGGGCGCCGATATACAGGGTTACCGGATGGGGCGGCATATCTTCTTCCCTTAATAATCCATTACCATCGGTAACCCCTTTACGTCCTAGCCGAGGATTTCCACGGATTTTCAAACGATAAGGCATATTGACCAAGGGTTTCCCTTGTTCATCTACCAACTGAAATTCCAGCCAGTTTTTCAGCATGTTTTTACAGTCAAGACAATCGAGTGGGCTTAATTTGCTCATTGATACTCTTTCCTTACAATTAACGTTACAGATAGGCACGCAGCCCAAACATCATGTGTTGAAAGTCTCACAAGATTTTCCAGATCAGCTATCAATCACCTTCATCAGCATAAATATCCCGCCAGGAATAGCCGTGATTGATTGCGTCACCAAAGAAACAAGATAGTAAAAATCCTATTACCACAGATAAGAAACACCGCTTATGCCGTGAGTAATAGTGAGTTGAACGACAGGAAGACAGAGATGTATTCCCATCGATTAATCCTTTTGAATAAAGGGAACAGGAGTTGTAATTTCCTTCATACTGTCCATATGATGGAACTCAAGTTATGATTATTAAATCATCAGTAAATAGCAAGAGAAAATTTTCATTTTTTAAATCTATGAAAAAATAGATTTGTAAGAAAGTGTTACAAACTCAATAGGGATTGAGTTATCGTCAATCGCATTTCTTCGATTTTAAAAATCTCGTTTTAAGTAATCTTGCTGATAATATCAGTATCGCTGATTCCCTCATCCTCTGATTTTAGCAAGCGAGGGGATCAAGCGAGTATAAATATACCCGTCATCTTTCAAGCTGCCTCTTTGTTGGCTGCACTCACTCACCCCGGTCACATAGTTTGCTATGCTCCCGGGGATTCACTCCTTTGCCGTCGCGATACATCTTGAAATCCATAGGGTATATACAAGGTTCTTAATCGTCGCTATCCATCACTTCATGACGCAGGACATGATAACCTTCCTCATCAAAGCCGTGCCTCCAGTAGGGAATAGCATATAGCTGGTGACGTTCATAGCCTTTTTCTCGGCGAATATAGCGACGAAGTTCTTTTACCAGCTTATCTTCACCGGCAAGCCAGAAAGTGACATCTTCTGTTGGTAATGACCAGGATTTGAATTCAGATACGATTGTGTCAGTTATTTCAACATCACCGGTGATCCAGTGAACCGCTATTCCAGTCGGTTTTTTTAATTCCTGAATATCTTGTTCACTTTCGATACGAATAATAATTTGTCCAGTCGCATCTGGTTTTACTGTTTCCAGTAACGCGGCAATAGCTGGTAGGGAACTTGAGTCACCGGCCATATAATAATTGCTGACTTTTGGCAGTAATGGATCTGGGCCACCGGGGTTAGTGATACCGATCCAGTCACCAATTTGGGCTCTATAAGCAAATTCTACTGCCGGGCCGCCATTGTGGTGTAGTGCAAATTCAATATCGATCTCTTTTTGTTCGGTACGGATAGCCCGAACCGAGTAAGTGCGCGTTATTGGGCGCAGTTCACTCGGCGGCCATATTGGGCCTTCTGGAGATAAAGTCGGTAATACCGGTTTGGTCTGCCCCGGAAGCGGTAAGAATATCTTTAGGTGCCCACCTTCACATTCAGTGGGATAACTATCCAGACACTCGCTGGTGAAAGTAATGCTGCGCATATTCGGTGTCACATCGAAAATATTTTTTACCTGAACAAGTCTCGGTGGTGCAGGCCGGTAAATGTTTTTTTCTTCAATTGTTCTATTGGTCACGTAAAATTCCTCTGGAAAATTTACCGAAGGTTATTATCTGATAAAGCCGAAGTTAGTGTAACAGTAATTAACGCAAATGCTAATTATTATCATTCAACAAATTGCGTTGCCGTCAATAATGGGATTTATCTGCCTTTTTCAATCCACTGAAAATTGAATTTCTACTTCTGTACCACCATGTTTACGGTTTTTTATCTGTAATTGTCCACCCAGGATAGAAACTCTGTCTTGCATAATAGCCATGCCAAATTTGTTCTTATTAACGGAGTTCAGATTGATACCTTGGCCGTTATCACTGACAACTGTAATAATTTTGTCATCAATCGGATAAATACGGACACTGATCCAATTGGCATCGGCATGCTTATAACAGTTATTCAAACATTCCCTAATGATTTGTATCAAATGTTTGCTGTAACTGTCAGGAATGTGCTGATGTGTCAGGCGGTAATTGAATTCAATATTGAAGCCTAGACGGTGGTTAAATTCATTAATCAAGTCCTGTAAAGATTCTTGTAGATTACATTGAGGTTGTTCGTTCCTGAACGTTGCCAGTAATTCTCTTAGCTGGCGATAGGCAATATTCAACTCATCTTTAATCATATTCAGTGAGGTTAAACTTTGCTTGGGTAAATTATCACTGCCGATATATAGGCAATTAACTTGAATCTTAAGGAAAGAGAGGGATTGAGCAATGGAATCGTGCAGTTCACGGGAAATAGCGGATCTCTCTGCGGCCAACATACTCTGGTGTTGGCATTGGATCTGATTTTCCCGTAATAGTTTATTTGTCATTAAAGTCACCACATCCTGGACCAAGCTTTTTTCATCGGGAGTAAGATCACTATTTCTGTGTGTTTTTATCCAGAGTATTCCATAGTTATCAATATTGTCATCTAGATTCCATCTCGTAATAAGCGGCATATCGAAATAGGGACATTGGTGGGGATTACGGAAGGAATATTCTTGTTGTGATGGATAAAAGATGATTTTGGCTTCACAGAAAGGGATCAGGCGATTGAGGTGAGAAAAAATCTCCTGAAGCTTTTCAGGTAGCAGTTTACAATTTTGGAGTTTGAAATGGCTTTGACAGAGGAAATCCAAATAGCCATTTTTTTGTTTCAGTGCGTTAATTTCTGCTTTGTATCTTGCATGTTGCCATTCTTTAACAGGAGCAGAGTTATGTACCACTTTTATCAGAAAGTAGACATTTGTAATACTTAACATTATCAATAACGGTAAAATTAAATCTGGAATCGACGGTTTATCAATCAACAACAGTATAAAAAGTAAAAATAAATTTATAATAGAGTTGATTACAAACAGTTTTTGATTTTTGAAGATGGTGTTATTTGAACTTGTTTTCATCAGGTTAAGATTCCGTTCTGCAATACTGATGAAAACTTTAGCTCAATTTATTAAATAGTGTTAACAATTACTTCAATTTCATACCTGCTGCTGTCATTAGAAGGCGAAATAGCGTGGAAACAGCAAAAAGAGCCATCACACTGCATAACCAGATCGTTGCCATCCAGCCTATCCGTTTCCATACAGAAGGGCGTGGGATGTTTTGATTAGTGATAGCTTGATTAGTGGTAGCCTTGTTCATGGTTAACTTTCCCCCGAAAAACGTAGTAGCTCCAATAGGTGTAAACCAGGATCACTGGGATGATAAGTAGGGCGCCGACCAGCATAAAACCTAAACTTTGCTGCGGTGCTGCCGCAGCTTCGTAGCTGATGGTCGGTGGGATCAAGTTAGGCCAGATACTGATACCTAACCCACTGTAGCCAAGGAAAACTAACAATAGTGCTACCAGAAACGGTGTGTAATGAGCTTTACGTTTGATGGAATGCAGTAGTTTCCAGCCAGACCAGACCACCAACAGTGGCACGGGAAGGAAGAACAACAGGTTAGGTAAGCTGAACCAACGTTCAGTTATTGCCGGATGAATGAATGGTGTCCATAAACTGATAATGGCGATAACTGTCAGCATCAGAAAAGTGAGCGGACGGGCGACTCGGTACATCTCTTGTTGTAGGTGACCTTCGGTTTTCATAATTAGCCAGCTACAGCCTAATAATGCGTAAGCAATTATCAGGCCAAAACCACAAAATAGGGGGAAGGGTGAGAACCAATCAAAATAGCCGCCGGTGTAAGTTCGGTTTTCCACTGGGAACCCTTGAATAAAGGCACCCACCACCACGCCCTGAGCAAACGTCGCCATCACAGAGCCGCCGATAAAAGCTTTGTCCCAGATATGACGATGCTCAGGTGCGCATTTGAAACGAAATTCAAAGGCGACACCGCGGAAGATCAGACCAAATAACATTAATGTCAGGGGGATCGTTAATGCATCAAGGATAACGGCATAAGCCAAAGGAAAAGCACCGAACAAACCTGCGCCGCCAAGCACTAACCAGGTTTCGTTACCATCCCATACCGGCGCAACACTGTTCATCATTAAATCACGCTCCTCATCGCTTTTAACCGTGGGATAGAGCAGCCCAATCCCAAGATCAAAACCATCCATGACAATGTACATCATGATGCTGAATACAATGATAATGAACCAGATTAACGGCAGATCAATACCCATTTTTTAGCTCCTTTTTGGGACCTTTGCGGATAAGTTTCATCATATAGGCGTAACCCACACCAAATACCGAGCTGTAAACCGCGATAAAAAGCAACAAACTGATGCTCATATGTATTTCACCATGTGCAGATACTGCATCTTTGGTGCGTAACAGGCCATAAACTACCCACGGTTGACGGCCTATTTCGGTGGTAAACCAACCGGCAAGAATGGCGATCAGGCCGGAAGGCGCCATCAAGAATATAAAGCGCAGGAAGCTTTTTGACTGATAAAGTCGTCTCTTATAGCGCAGCCAAAGCCCCCAAAAGCCGGCAACTATCATCAATACACCGAGGCCGACCATCACTCTAAATGACCAGAAAACCATAAGCGCATTGGGTCTGTCTTCCGGTGGAAATTCCTTAAGCGCTGGAACCTGCTTATCTATACTGTGAGTTAAGATTAGACTGGCGAGATAAGGAATTTCGACGGCATAACGCGTCTCTTCCCGCTCCATATCCGGGATACCAAACAGGATCAGCGGCGTTGCTTCACCGGGAAGATTTTCCCAGTGGCCTTCCATTGCCGCGACTTTAGCGGGTTGATGTTTGAGGGTGTTGAGACCGTGAGCATCACCAATCAATGCCTGCAAAGGCGCAATAATCAAGATTATCCACATCGACATGGATAGCATTTTTTTCATTGCTGCCGAGTCATTGCCTTTTAATAAATGCCATGCCGCTGAAGCTGCAACAAAGAATGCTGAGGCGAGGAAGGCCGCAGTAGACATATGAGCCAGGCGATAGGGAAAGGAGGGATTAAATATCACTGCCAGCCAGTCGACGGGGACGACCTGATTATTGACAATTTCGTGACCTTGCGGGGTTTGCATCCAGCTATTGGAAGCCAGTATCCAAAAAGTGGATATCAGAGTACCTAGCGCAACCATAAAGGTGGCGAAGAAATGTAATTTTTCACCTACACGATTCCAGCCAAATAACATAACGCCGAGAAAGCCCGCTTCAAGAAAGAACGCGGTCAGTACTTCGTAAGTCAGTAATGGACCCGTGATCGAACCGGCAAAATCAGAGAAAAAACTCCAGTTAGTGCCGAACTGGTAAGCCATAACCAGACCGGAAACCACGCCCATACCGAAGTTAACAGCAAAAATTTTCGACCAGAAATGATATAGCACTTTGTAATCAGTATTACGCGTTTTCAGCCATAACCCTTCCAGTACGGCTAAAAAACTTGCCAGCCCGATGGTAATCGCCGGAAAGATAATGTGAAAGGAGACGGTAAACGCGAACTGAATTCTGGCCAGTTCCAGGGCACTTAAACCAAACATAGTGACCTCTTATTTTTAGTTTGAATAAAGGCAGGAAATGTATGCGGACAAGTAAAGCATGAAAAAAACGACTATAATAGTGACAGTTTTCTGTATATTGACTATAACAGTTTGCGGGGAGATCTGAATTGATGAAACGTTATGAACAATTTGCCAGGCAAATTCTCCAACATATTGAAGACGGTACCTGGCTGGTGGGAGATAGATTACCTTCACTGAGGGAATCAGTGAAGTTATCGGGTTTGAGTTTGATGACCGTTGTTCAATCGTATCAATTATTAGAGAGTCAGGGATGGATCATTTCCCGCCCTCAATCGGGTTATTACGTCGCCAAACGTTTGCAGCCCTTTGCCGCAGCAAAAGGAGGAAAGCGATTACATTTAAGTGAAAGCGTAGAAATAAGCGCTTCTATTTTTGATGTATTACAGGCGTGCAAAGATCCTGCGATTATTCCGTTTGGTTCAGCATTTCCAGACCCATCCTTATTGATTCAACCTAAACTTTCCAAAGCGTTAGCGGCCGCTGCCAGACGAATAGCGCCGCATAGCGCTTTAGCCAATTTACCGCCGGGTAATGATAAGTTACGCCGTAACATATCGCGCCGTTATGCAATGCATGGTATTCATGTCTCTCCTGATGAAATTGTCATTACCGCTGGTGCGATGGAATCACTGAGTTTCAGTTTACAGTCGGTGACTGAGCCGGGGGATTGGGTGGTGATTGAATCACCGGCTTTTTACGGTGCTTTACAGGCCATTGAACGTTTACGTCTGAAAGCGGTAGCAATCAAAACTGATCCACAAAACGGTATTGATTTGGATGCGCTGGAGGAGGTAATTCAGAAATACCCAATAAAAGCCTGTTGGTTAATGACTCACTTTCAGAACCCGCTTGGGGGAACGATGTCTGCTGAAAGTAAATTACGGCTGGTGAATATCCTGAACAGTAATCAGGTGGTACTGATTGAAGATGATGTTTATGGTGAACTCTATTTCGATCAGCAACGGCCTGTACCGGCGAAAGGGTTAGACAGTGAAAACAACTTTATGCATTGCTCCTCGTTTTCTAAATGTCTGGCACCGGGATTCCGTGTGGGTTGGGTTGCAGCAGGAAAACATGCCAAGAGAATCCAACAGCTACAAATGATGAGTACCGTTTCTGCCAGCATGCCGACGCAATTGGCAATTGCGGATTATCTTGCTGAGGGGGGATATGACAACCACTTACGTCGCCTTCGTCGCATATTGGAGCAACGTCAGCAACTGATGTTACGAGCAATTGGTGACTATATGCCTGCTTCAGT
Source organism: Photorhabdus sp. S10-54 (assembly GCF_963878145.1). Classification (NCBI taxonomy): domain Bacteria; kingdom Pseudomonadati; phylum Pseudomonadota; class Gammaproteobacteria; order Enterobacterales; family Morganellaceae; genus Photorhabdus; species Photorhabdus sp. S10-54. The sequence goes on from NZ_CAWNXG010000009.1 coordinate 138,854, forward strand.
CAAAGTGAATTGCCCTAAAGGTGGTTATTTCCTCTGGCTGGAATTTGAGCCATTGTTCAATGCACAGCGGCTTTATCAACTGGCATTGGCCGAAGGGATCAGTATTGCACCGGGCAGTATGTTTTGTACCAGTGAACAGTTTAACCATGCCTTTCGTCTGAATGCCTCTTTTGATTGGAATCAGGAAATGGAACGTGCTATGCAAACTTTAGGCAATATTTGCCATACATTATTGGCTGAAATAGGCTGATATCAGGTTGATATGGCTGGTGAGTCTTGGGATAGTTGGTTTAATGGTCTTGGCGTTACAGCCGATTTTATGACAGAACGCGAACAGCCGTCAGTACAAGAGCGTGGGGAATTCTGATGCTGAAATACCATGCTTGATACTAGGCCAACGAAAAGTAATGACAGTAGCTTATTGCCTGTTCAATGAAACTTATGGTGTCCACGACGTTTTTGCAGACACCATTTTGGGGTTATTTCACCACATTATTCTATACAAAGCGCTCTTACATTACTTCCTTGCTTTCTCCGAGTGGTCATACTATCAATCCAATCTTCTAATGATACCTTCTGTGCTTTCTCGAATGCTGGCTTTACATTTACCCATGATTCGTACCTTAGGTTATATTCTGCTTGTGGCAGGAAGTAATGAGATTTGAATTCGATAAGACCTTTATCATCTTCGTAAGCGACGATTGAAAACTCAGACCAATATAAGAAGAATGACACGCCACCTCTTGGTGATGTAGCAAGAACACTTTGAACGAAATTGGATTGAGTTTGTCTCCTGCCTGCATAGGATAATGCAGCGATAGCCAGTTGTCTCAGTGGGGTTTTCATCTGTTCTCTTTCCTGACTAGATAATCCTAAGAAGTTTTCCAGGAAAGAATTGATTAAAACATCTGCATTATGGCTTTTTTGAATAACATTTTGTACGCTGGTTGACAGTAAAGAAAGGAATGGAACGCCAGATAATTCTGAGGTAAATGAGAAGAAATTCTTTTTATTACCTTGGCCTTGAGGATCTAAAGGATTATAGCCTGAGACCGCACGGCACATATTAATAACAGTTTGCAAGCCTTCGGTAATGCTTAGTGGATTTCTAGATGATGTGGAAGAATCTTTTTCAAGCTGTGTATAATCCCCTGTAGCTGCGCCATTAGCCGGGCTTTGTACATCGGAATAATCTCCGGCATCAGGATAATCCATAGTAATATTGCCTGAACGCTCCCAATCTTTAAGGAATCTTGTTCCTCCTTTTTCAATATGTTCTATCCATTCTTGGGCTTTTTTGACTGCATAATCAGGATTATTTAAGATATTTTCCATGATTTTTATCCTTAATAGATTTATTAAGTTAGGTATTGAATGTTAGGGTACTGTTGAAAGTAAGGAACAATGTTGAACCCTATTTTTAACAGTGAGATAAATCGATAATCGTGTACTTAATATTACTGTTTTTTTAGCTTGGTAATTTTTATTTTAAATTTTTTTAATAAATGTTAAATGTATTTTTGTGCGAACTAAGTATATCCATAAGTGAATATTTTTCACTATCAAATATTAATGGTATGTAATTTAACTTATTCCTCACAGATAAATGGTTGTTTATGTGATATTTCCATATTAGCATTACAATACGGTTTTTAAAATTTATCGATGTAAAATTCACATTTTAAGATAATTCATTTTTATATATTCTGATCGTATGTTATATTCTTTTGTATTATATTTTTATTGAATTTAATAATTTTATTAAATAACTATGATTAGAATAATCTTAGCACATATTGGTAATAATATTGTTGATATAAATCAATTAATCTACTTACAGAGAGTTTTCAGTTTATGCTTTCATTTTGGTTGTCATACAATCAATTAAATATTCTGTGGTTATCTTATCCTCTTTCTCGAATACAGATTTTACTATTTCCCACGTTTTCTGGCTGAGATTATATTCTGCCTGGCAAAGATTATAATGAGAGGTGAATTTAATAGTACCCTTGTTATCTACTTTCTGTATTATCAATATAGAAGAATAGAGTAAGAGTGACACCCCATTTGGGGTTTTAGTCAGAGCATATTGTACCAGGTTGGATTTTTTTTCCTTTTGATCGGCATATGATAAAGCGGTATGAATCAACTTTTTCAAATAAATCTTAATGGTAATTTTATCCTGAGGAGATAACCCTTGAAAGGCTTCAACAAAAGAATCGATTAAGACATCTGTGTCATGACTTTGTTGAGTAATCGTATTTGTATCTGCCCATAGTAAAGAGAGAAAGGGAACCTTTTCTATTTCTTCTGTGAATGCTATGAATTTCTGCGCATTGCCATTACCTTCTGGTTCCTGCGGGTCATAACCTGAGGCCCCTCGACATAAGTTAATGATAGTTTGCAGCCCCTCAGTGACACTGACTGGGTATTTATTTGATGTGGCCGATTTCTTGGCGAATAGTGTGTATTTATTTGTCGCTGCTACACTGGCTGGACTTTGTATATCAGAAGGATTCTCAATTTCTAAGAAATGAGTAAAAATATTATCTGAATGTGGCTGCGTTTTAGAATATTTTTCTCCTCTGTGTTTAACGTATTCTATCCACTCTTGAACATCTTTAATTTTATGATCAGAATTTGTTAATATATCTTTCATGGTTGTTTTCCTTTATGGATTTATTAGATAAGTAATTGATTTTCATTCTTTACTCAAAATGAGCTCCAGATTCAGAAACTATAATTTATTTCATATCAATAACATAGGTCTTTATTTAGGTGATAAGCATATGTTCCTGAAAAACGAGAATATCTTAATCAATAGGTAAAAATATATATCTAATCTTTTAATAATAGTGTAAAAATGTAGTATGTAAAGTCCATTACAATAAAATTTGTGCTTTAGGTTGTTTTTATTGAATAATCTTACATTATATTATCTGGCTATTTATTTTTTATTTTCTAATAATGAGTTTTATTATTAATTATTTGTCGATTTATTTTGTTTCATATTTATTGTAAATTAATAATTACAAGTGAAAATTACGATCAATTATATTAACTTCTTGGTTAAAACATTTTTTTGCATGGTTAATTTTATTTATTCTTGGAAAGTAAATGTTGTTATAAATATTTTCGAGATGAAATGGATGGAAAAGAGTCATTTTCATATGTTGGACAGAAATGATTTTAATATATGTCTGGTTTTAGGGAGTTTGATTTTTATTGCTATAAATTATAAAAATAATTGGTAATTTAAGTTGTAAGAATGTTCCATTATTGTTTATCTAAGCTAGACTATGATTGAAGTGAATTGTGGGGAATGATTTTTACGGTGGTTAAATTAAATTAAATTAATATTATTTTATTTTGGAGGGTGTATGAGTTCTAAAAATGATTTTAAAGCTTTTTCTATTGGTAATGATGCTAATATAGTGAGTCAAGAAGAATATGAACAAATCCCAGATTTAAAGACTGGGTTTCCACCAGATAATATTACGGTTCATTTGCTCAATAAGGTATTACGTCAGTCGTCAACAATAGCATCTGTTGTGGCTAATTTTATCGCAACATATTCCGGCAATGATGTTTTGGACGATGGGGATATAGTTAAACTCACCGCCCAATTAAATGAAGCGTTAGAACAAAAAATTGCCATCGAAGTACCAAATGCCTCATTAACACAAAAAGGTGTTACTCAGCTCACAGATAAAACCGGCAACAGCAATACCCTTGCGGTAACACAGAAGCTAGTTTCTGATGTAAATGATAATGCTAATAACCGATTGGCAAAAGATCAAAATGGTGCAGACATTCCTGATAAAAAAGCATTTGTGGAAAATCTCGGTTTAGAAGTGATTAGTACAAAGCCGGTTGTTGTTGGGAATAATACCGCTTCTACAATCGATAATTTTGATAATATTCCTCAGAATTCGACATATTTTGGATATCCAGTAGGGTTAAATGGTCCAGGTGTACATGGTCCCGGAATTAGATTTTCAGGAGGGTATGGGACCTTTAAGGGTTATGAGCTGATGATTCACTCCTCATATGTGAAGAAGAGCGAATTATACTATAGAACGCATAATGGTGACGGTAACATCAATAAATGGAATCCGTGGTATAAAGTCTGGTCAACAAGCAACGCCAAGCCGGATACGAATGGCAACCTTAAAGTCTCCAGTCCAGTGGTAGATATTCACCCAGACGGAACTTACCAGTTAACTTGCGAAGTTAAAGGGGTGACGGTCGAGCGAATAGAGACCGGGAAATATCGTATCAGCGGCTGCAATGGTTTTGCTAAAGATGGGGCGTGGGGAATTCACGGTGGTACTATTGTCCCGGCAGACAGTAATGGATTAAATCTGATTTGGGTTTGTGAATCGGTAGATTCGTCCAATGGCGATATAACCATCGAATGTTATCATCGTCAAAATAGAGATGCGCCGATATTTGCGCAAAATAGGCGTGTTAAGAGTATTAATAGTGACGGAGAAGTCGTTTATTACAATGATGGTGAGCTATGCGACATCCCCGATGGACGAGTAATTAATGTTCGAGTACAACTGCCGGAGAAATCACAAGAATAATACAATCGGGAATAAACGGATTTTTGTGATTCGTTGCTGAATCATGTGCAAATTGCAATTTATAATCAGACTTATTGGTGATTTAGACGACAAAAAAATCCGCGTAACTACGCGGATTTTAAGAGTTTTAATCAGTCTCTGAGATGTCATTTGATATTACGAGGTATTAATTGAGTCCCGATCTGACATTTCGATTTGACAAAGAGGAGAATGACCGACTTTGATTAAAAATGTTGAATCTGAAATTAAAGAATAACAGGTGACTCTCATGTGTCCTTATTTGAACCATGATTTTAATCGCGCAGCAGCTTTTACTAAAACATCTAAAAAAACGCATAACTACCTATTAGTCATTAAATTTATTGATATCTGGTTATTTTTACTTAATTATTGTTTGCTCTCCATTTCCAACGCCATCATTTATTACAACTCGGCGACCCTGTCACGTTTGCTGGATAGGTTTGAAGCTGAAGGGAATGCTCTCTCTTATATCTTAACTTTCGCTCAGATCTTTTCCTGATCTACAGGCGCAGAACCACGGAATGCCCGGCGCCATTCGCTTGGGCTGACGCTGAATCTCGCCTTAAAACTCTGGCGGAAAGAAATTGGTGACTGAAACCCGGCCATGTCTGACACGCTTTCAATACTGCTGTCCGTGGTTTCCAGCAGTTCCTGGCTTCTTTGAAGGCGCTCCGCATTCAGCCATTCTCCCAGCGTCGTTCCGGTTGCCTTGAAAAAATGACGCGTCAGCGTTCGCCTGCTCATACTGACGAATCCGGCCAGTGAGTCGAGATCGTGCGGCTTATCTAGGTTTCGACGCAGATATTCAATCAGCTCGTTCATTTTGCTGTCCCGCGTAGATACCGGAACCGGGCGTTCAATGAACTGGGCCTGTCCACCTTCCCGGTAAGGTGGAACAACCATTCTTCTTGCAACCCGGTTGGCAATTGCAGAGCCGTAATGGTCACGAATGATGTTCAGACAGCAGTCAATACCGGCCGCTGTACCGGCAGAGGTAATAAGACGTTCATCGCTGGTATACAGCGAGTTGCTGTCCAGATGAACGGCTGGAAATCGTTCGGTGAAGTCCTTTTCATACTCCCAGTGTGTTGCAGCACGGTGCTGATTAAGCAAGCCTGAGTAGGCAAGTACGTAAGTACCTAAACAAAGGCCCACCACCTCTGCGCCACGCTGCCATGCGCTTATCAGCTTATCCAGCAGTGCCTGAGAGGGTTTTTCATCAGGATTATTCCAGTAGGGCACAATAACAATGTCTGCAACGTCAAGCTGCTCAAGTCCGTGCTCCACGTTGATGGACAGCCCAATATCAGAGAGCACTACGCCGGGATTTTCCGCACAGATTTCCACACGGAATAAGTCCGGCTGCGGCATTGACTGCCCGAAAAGAATACAGGGCACTGAAAAGTGAAACGGGCTGAATCCGGCCGTGGCGATCACGGCGACCGTCAGTACAGACATAACGTTAACCTTACCGTAAATGATAACCACCGGATCACCGGCGGCTAATGCGCTGATTTCGATTGACCAAAGGATAACAGGTGACCTGCCGGAATGGCATTCTGTCCCTCAGTCAGGCGGAATGGCTTATCAGAAAGCCATTATCTTACCGTCTGCAGGGATAAGGACCTTATCTTCAATGCCGTGTTCAAGGGTGAACTCCCGTAACTCCGCGCGGGTAAGAAGGCAATGGTTAATCGATTCCATGTGAGAAGCCACGATGGTCGCAGTCGGCAACATCTTAAGCGTGCGCAGCGTGTCCTCTTTACCCATGATAATCGGACCGTAAAGGTCGTTGACAGCATAGCCGGTGTTTAGCACCACAATCTCCGGCTTGAAGCGCTGCAGGCTTCTTGCATAAGGCTTAACCCAGACGGTATCACCCGCGATATAAAGCGTTTTTTCATCATGATGTGTGAAGACCAGCCCACATGCATCCCCCAGTAGATCCCCCCATTCGGCATCTGCGTACAATTCGTTACTGCCGTGCTGACCGTCAGTTTTATAAATAGTCAGGCCATCAACGAAATGATTTTCATCTTTCAGAACGCGGATGTTGAGAAAGCCCTGAGAACGGATCAGCGCCGCGTCGCTCTCATCCTGCGTGTAGATAAGCATGTCTTTGGGAACAGCCTGCTGAGCCGCTTCATCCCAGTGATCGGTATGGGTGTGTGTCAGAATAACGGCATCAACAGCCAGTAAATCTTCTACCGCCACAGGCAGGGCAACCATGGGATTACGCAGATGCGGGCGTGCATTTCCGGCAAAGCCATCCCAGGCTTCCTTTTCTGCCAGCATCGGATCGATAAGAAATTTTTTACCGGCATATTCCAGCACGAGAGTGGCATTGCGGATTTGCGTTAATTTCATTGATTGCTCCAGTAATTCATCAGATTTTGAGGCTCATCCACCGTGTTTGCTGTTGTCCGACAGGGTGGCTGCGAGTGGGCTTACTATAAGATGACGAAGGGATAAGCCGTGACATGCTATCAGGTCATTAGTCGATGAAATCAGGTCAATCGCAATGGCAATGGCTTAGGTTTTTACTGGCATTACATCAATTGCATGATAACGACAGCTTGATAGATGAGTTACGGCCATTTGCACCACTGATAGATGAACAGCGTAAGATGGCTCTGATTGGCGCTGGTTTTACTTACTCGCGCCATCAGCAAAAAGTGGCTACCCTCAGTGGTGGAGAACGTTCAAGATTGTTGTTTATAGGATTGAGTCTGGCGAAGTATGAATTGATCATACTGGATGAACCGACTAACCACCTGGATATTGAAGGTAAAGAAGCACTGTGTGAGCAAATTGCGACATTTAGTGGTGCATTACTTGTTGTTAGCCATGATCGCTGGTTGATCGAAAATAGCTGTCAGCGTTTTTGGTTTATCAATAACAACCAATTGGAAGAGTATTACGATGTTGAGGCTATCTATCAGCAAATTGAACAGATGGGTCAGCAGCAAAGTAACCATAAGGAGCACGGCTGTTATACCTCCCACATTGTTAACGACAGGTTACAACCATCCTTATTGCCGGAAGAGCAATTACTGGAGTGCCTGTTTCATCTTGAAGAAAAACTGGAGGTCGATAGGAAGCGAAAAATCGCTCACCAGAAACCGCACCTTCAGCAGCAGTGGATAAAGGAGATAGAAAAAATACAGGCTCAGTTGAACCTGTAATTTATTGCCCGTGCTAAGCGCATTTGGCCCTGAGAATGGTCATAATATCTCGGTGATGCCTGACCTTTCTGTAAGGCTCGCATCACTTTAATGCCTTTCAAGCCAACCTCATTATTTTCAGCGGCCTGAAAAGTCTATGTACCTACATAGACTTTTTTTGAACTAAGAATTCTGAATAAAGTTTTACACATTAAACAAGAAATTCATTACATCGCCATCTTTAACGATATAGTCTTTACCTTCTGAACGCATCTTACCGGCCTCTTTTGCCCCTTGCTCACCTTTGTAAGTGATGAAATCTTCAAAAGAGATGGTTTGTGCGCGGATAAAACCTTTTTCAAAATCAGTATGGATCTTACCGGCTGCTTGTGGTGCGGTTGCGCCAACTGGGATGGTCCATGCTCGAACCTCTTTCACGCCGGCAGTGAAGTAAGTTTGCAGATTCAGTAACTGATAGCCAGCGCGGATAACGCGATTTAAACCGGGTTCTTCTAGGCCAAGTTCAGCCATAAACTCTGCGCGTTCATCATCTTCCAGCTCGGCGATATCCGCTTCTACCGCGGCACAAACCGGTACGACCACTGACCCCTCTTTTTCTGCGATCGCACGAACCGCATCCAGATGAGGGTTGTTTTCGAAACCCTCTTCGTTGACATTAGCGATGTACATAGTGGGTTTTAGCGTCAGGAAACTCAAATAGCGGATAGCCGCTTTCTCTTCGGTACTGAGATCCAACGCCCGCAACATACCCGCTTGTTCCAGATGAGGCAGACATTTTTCCAGTGCCGCTAATTCTGCTTTGGCATCTTTATCGCCACCTTTGGCCCTTTTCTGGACACGATGAATGGCTCGTTCACAGGTGTCCAGATCGGAAAGGGCCAGTTCGGTATTGATGATCTCAATATCAGCAGCAGGATCAACTTGACCGGAAACGTGAATGATATTGTCATTGACAAAGCAGCGCACAACATGGCCGATAGCTTCTGTTTCACGAATGTTAGTCAAAAACTGGTTGCCCAAGCCTTCACCTTTTGATGCGCCTTTCACCAGACCAGCAATATCGACGAATTCCATTGTGGTTGGTAAGATTCGCTGAGGTTTCACAATTTCAGCCAGTTGTTCAAGCCGTGGATCTGGCATAGGGACTACACCCGTATTAGGTTCAATGGTGCAGAACGGGAAGTTTGCTGCTTCGATACCTGCTTTAGTCAGCGCATTGAATAAGGTTGATTTTCCGACGTTAGGCAGGCCAACGATACCGCATTTGAATCCCATGATTTTCACCTTAATTTACTTATAAATCAAAAGGCTGTATCAGCCTTTTCGATGAGTCAAAAAAATTGGCGCCATTATACACGGAATAACGGGCTATCACGATCTTACAGACAAGATTTATCGATTCCATGTCATCAAACGCTGGCTTTGAAGCTATGTAAGCGGTTAATCGCTTTATCCATATCTTGTTTCATCAGGATATCAGTACAACGCTGAGCTTCATCAATTGCATCATCAATCAGCTTTTGTTCACTGGCTGGTGGTTTGCCTAGCACAAAACCAACAACTTTATTTTTATCGCCGGGATGGCCGATACCAATACGTAAGCGATAAAAGTTAGGGTTATTGCCAAATTTGTTCTGAATATCTTTCAAGCCATTATGACCGCCATGACTACCACCCAGCTTCATTTTTGCCACCCCTGGCGGTAAATCGAGTTCATCATGAGCCACCAGAATTTCATCCGGTTGAATACGGTAGAAGGAGGCGAGGGCAGCGACAGATTTACCACTGAGATTCATAAATGTCGTTGGCACTAACAGACGAATATCATGACCGCACATATTAATCCGGGCAGTGTAACCAAAAAATTTACTCTCTTCTTTTAGTGATTGATTATGGCTCCGAGCGAGTAGATCAACATACCAGGCTCCGGCATTGTGTCTGGTTTGGGCATATTCAGCACCGGGATTAGCCAGACCGACGATTAGTTTTATGTTACTCACTATTTTTCTTCACTTTTGACAGTAAAACAAAAAGGAGGATAGTTTACCTGTCGGCGGCGACAAGTACAAAGTTCAGTTTGAAAGCCTGGAAATATTGTTACGAAAATTTTCGAGAGGAAATTGGAAGGAGAAAAGTCATTTACAGATATTAAGCACAAATAGTTTTGATATCTGTCTGGTTTGAAAATATTAAATTTTTTATTATTGCCAGTGGTACAAAAATAGTTAACTACCTAAGTCATAAGAAAGTTTTATTATTGTTTTTTCTAGATAGACTATAATTTAAATAAATTATGTAGAACGATTTTTACGATAATCCAACATGTTGATTATGAAATGATGTTTTTTTATTTTAGGAGGATATATGAGTCAAAAAAATGATTTTAAAGCTTTTTCTATTAGTAATAATGCTAATGTGGTGAGTCAAGAAGGATATGAAGAAAGCCGGAGTTTAAAGACGGGGTTTCCACCAGAAAATATTACTACTCATTTACTCAACAAGGTATTACGTCAGTCGTCGACAATAACATCTGTCGTGGCTGATTTTATCGCAACATATTCCGGCAATGATATTCTGGATGATGGGGATATAGCTAAACTTATTGTTCAATTAAATAGAGCGTTAGAACAAAAAATCGCAATAGAAGTACCAAATGCTTCATTAACACAAAAAGGTGTTACTCAGCTCACAGATAAAATAGGTAATAGCAATACCCTCGCGGTAACGCAGAAGCTTGTTTCTGATGTAAATGATAATGCTAATAACCGATTGGCAAAAAATCAAAATGGCGCAGATATTCCTGATAAAAACGCGTTTGTAAAAAACCTCGGCTTATCGGAAACATTGGAATTGGCGAAAAATGCGGTATCGGCCAGTGGTGGAAATTATCCACAGTATTTTAGGTTTAAACAGGTTGAAACACTGCCTACTGAACGTAATGCGACTATGTTAGTTTCTTTGCAGGGAGCTAAACCGACAAGTGAGATAGTTGGGTTTACGCTTTACAATTGGTATGACAATTATATTAAAACCGGTATTGTGCGTGGAGGTAGCGTCGATACCTACGGATATACGATAGATATTAATGGCAGACGAGTTTTCTCTGTTTCTCCTGTGGGTCAGATTGAAGCTGCGTCGGCGAATATAAGGGGGAATGCCGGAGTTTTTAATATAACTCATGACACGGGTAAACATGCATATTGTCAGTTTATTGAAGGGGCAAAAAGAACGGCTTACGTTGGATTTCCAAGTGACGGGTCACCGAATTTTGATATTTGCAACGAAAAAAAATCTAGCAAATTAACAATTGGTGGAGAGTTGGCGGCGTATATTAATAACAATCTGGTTTTCTCTGTTTCTCCGGCGGGTCGGATTGATGCCGGGTCGGCAAATTTAAAGGGGGCTGGGGGTGTTTTTAACGTAACATACGATGCAGGTGGACATGCATATTTGCAGTTTTATGAAGGGGTAACAAGAACCGCCTACGTTGGATTTCCAGGTGATGGGTCATCGGATTTTGATATTTGCAATGAAAAAAAATATGGCAGGCTGACAGTTGGCGATAAGTTGAAATATAACGGTAATCCTATTGCAGTTTTTAATGATAACTGTATCGCCGATACTAACGGCAATCTCAAAGTATCCAGCCCCGTAGTGAATATTCATCCAGACGGAACTTATGATCTAACTCGTGAAGCGGAAGGTATGATTGTTGAGCGGATAGAGACAGGGAAATATCGCATTAGCGGTTGCAACGGTTTCGCTAAAGATGGGGCATGGGGAATTCACGGTGGTACTATCGTCCCAGCAGATAGCAACGGGTTAAATCTGATTTGGGTTTGTGAATCAGTAGATCCATCTAATGGCAATATAACCATCGAATGTTATCATCGTCAAAATAAAGATGCGCCGATATTTGCTCAAAATAGGCGCGTCAAGAGCGTTAATGGTGATGGAGAAGTCATTTATTATAATGATGGTGAACTATGCGATATCCCCGATGGACGAGTGATTAATGTTCGAGTTCAACTGCCGGAAAAATCATAATAACCATAATCACTGAGTGCGAACTCAGTGATTACAAATAAGCAGAAAATTGTATAAATACTTAATACTGGATTAGGAAAGCGTTTACGACGACTTTTATTTTGCTAAGTGATTACTTATGGTTATCGACTGATAATTTATTTTCATTATACAAAGTCATAGAAAGTAATTTATTGTGCTTAGTAGTGACAACTGAATATAACGGCAATGACTTTATGGTATTTCTGATGAACATTAATCGTACTTTTCGTAATAAAAGTGTGCTAATCGTCTTTTTTTTATTTTCAGCGATTATGCTACTAAAAAGTTATCCTGCTTTATCTGAACCAGTAAAGTCTTTGATTGGTATTGAAAATTGCCAGGAATACCCAAAAGCAGTTATAGAGCATAATATTGATAGCAAAAAACAGATAACCGAGCAGGCTGGCAATAAATTACACGAAAACGTTACTTATAAAGAGAAAAAGCGATCAGAGTCGAGGAGATGTGGTAATTTTTTATCAAAGAGAAGCATAGTAGGAAAAAACGATAGCGGTGAAAAACCAAAAATACCTCAGTTATATGAAAATGATCCTAAAGATGATAATCAAAATACTCCTCCTTTAATCCTCTCTCGTGGCCCTGAATTCCTTGGGTTATTAAATAAAGATCCGAAAAAATTAGCTCAGGATTATATTGTCAACAAGTTAAATAGTCAGATAACAAATAATACTCAAAAGTGGTTATCACAGTTTGGTACAGCTAAAATTAATTTAAATGTTGATCATCATGGGCACCTGGATGAAAGTTCCGTAGACTTACTCGTGCCTTTCTATGATGATAAAGATCACTGGCTTGTTTATAGTCAATATGGATATCGTCATAAAGATAGCCGTGACACTGTGAATTTAGGTGTTGGAACCCGTTTATTCATAAATGACTGGATGTATGGGGCGAATACTTTTTACGATAATGATTTAACCGGCAATAATAGCCGATTCAGCCTGGGTGGTGAACTATGGACTAACTACCTAAAAATGTCTGCTAACGCATATTTTCGCTTGAGTAATTGGCATAATTCCCGTGATTTAACCAATTATTATGAGCGCCCTGCCAATGGTTATGACCTTATTGCCGACATGTATTTACCTTCGATGCCCTCACTCGGCGCTAAAATAAAATATGAACAATATTTTGGTGATAATGTTGCATTATTTGGAACTAACAATAGACAAAAAGATCCCTATGCGGCAACTATTGGCGTAAATTATACGCCAATTCCACTGATAACAGCAGGAGTTGACTATAAATTAGGGAAAGAGGGTAAAAGTGATGGTATATTTTCATTCAATGTGAATTACCGATTTGGTGTTCCGTTATCAGAACAACTGTCACCAGAGAATGTTTCTTCACTACGAAGCTTGGCAGGGAGTCGTTACGACTTAGTTGAAAGAAATAATAATATTATTTTGAATTATTTGAAAAAACAGCAACATTTTAGGTTACTGGTTCCTGTATTAGAAATTAGTGGTTATGGTGGTGAAGCTAAACCAATACAAATTCAATCTGATACTCCATTCAAAAATATGATTTGGGATATGCCTGAGTTATTCCAGAAGAATGGCGGGATTCTAAATATAGAAAGTACTAATGGTTATACCATTCAGTTACCGGAATATCAGCCTGATGGAAAAAATGACTATACTATAACAGGTACAAGTAAAGATGATCAGCTAAGGGTGCAAATACAAGCTCATGTATTACAACGTAATATTTCTTTGAGTGTTAATACAACCGATCCTTTAATTGCTGATGGAAATGCGAAATATGTCTATACAGCTACTCTGCTTGGCGCTGACAAAAAAACGCCGATAGAAAATGCAAAATTGATTTGGGATACGGATAAAAAAGATCCTGGATTGAAATTAAAGCCTGATTCAGAGGCAACAGATAAAAATGGACAACAGACTGCAACATTAACAAGTACAACGCCATTATCCGATATACAAGTCAGCGTCAGTATTAATGGTGAACGTGTTACTACGGATAAAAAAGTCAGTTTTACTGAGACCAGTAGCAGCTATCGCGTCACCCGTGTGACGGTGGACAAAGACAGCGGACTCTACAACAACGGCAGTGACAGTTATACCTTCACGGCGACGGTGGTGGATGCTTATGGTAAGCCGGTAGCGGATAAACCGATTGAGATTGACTGGCAGACAGAGCCAACGGAGGCCGGGTTAAAACTGACGAAACAGAGCAGCCCGGTGAGTAACGCGCAGGGGCAGGTCACGGCGACCTTAACCAGCACGGCGGCGGTGAAGAATGTGCAGGTGTCAGCGAAGGCGGCGGCGAATCCGTCATGGATCAAGGCCGATAGCCCGGTAAGCTTTGAGGAACTGAGCCTCAGTTATCAAGTCACCCGCGTAACGGTGGATGTGGATAAAGACAAGAAGCGCTACAACAACGGCGCCGACAGTTATACCTTCACGGCGACAGTGGTGGATGCGCATGGCAGGCCGGTAGCGGATAAACCGATCGACATTGAGTGGCAGACAGAGCCAACGGAGGCCGGGTTAAAACTGACGAAACAGAGCAGCCCGGTGAGTAACGCGCAGGGGCAGGTTACCGCGACCTTAACCAGCACGGCGGCGGTGACTGGTGTGAGGGTATCGGCGAAGATGGCGGCGAACCAATCGTGGGTCGATGCTGATAGCCCGGTGAGCTTTGAGGAGCTGAGCCACAGTTATCGGGTAACCGGCGTGACGGTGGAAGTGGATCAAGACAAGAAGCGCTACAACAACGGCACTGACAGTTATACCTTCACGGCGACGGTGAAGGATGGGCACGGCAATCTGGTGGTGGGTCAACCTATCGACATTGACTGGCAGACAGATCCAAAGGCTGACGGGTTAACCCTGACGAAACAGAGCAATCCGGTGAGTAACGCGCAGGGGCAGGTCACGGCGACCTTAACCAGCACGGCGGCGGTGAAGAATGTGCAGGTGTCAGCGAAGGCGGCGGCGAATCCGTCATGGATCAAGGCCGATAGCCCGGTGAGCTTTGAGGAGCTGAGCCACAGTTATCGGGTAACCGGCGTGACGGTGGAAGTGGATAAAGACAAAAAGCGCTACAACAACGGCGCCGACAGTTATACCTTCACGGCGACGGTGAAGGATGGGCACGGCAATCTGGTGGTGGGTCAACCGATCGACATTGAGTGGCAGACAGAGCCAAAGGCTGACGGGTTAACCCTGACGAAACAGAGCAATCCGGTGAGTAACGCGCAGGGACAGGTGACTGCGACGTTAACCAGCACGGCGGCGGTGAAGGATGTGCAGGTATCGGCAAAGGCGGCGGCGAATCCGTCATGGGTCAAGGCCGATAGCCCGGTAAGCTTTGAGGAGCTGAGCCTCAGTTATCAAGTAACCGGCGTGATGGTGGAAGTGGATAAAGACAAGAAGCGCTACAACAACGGCACTGACAGTTATACCTTCACGGCGACGGTGAAGGATGGGCACGGCAATCTGGTGGTGGGTCAACCGATCGACATTGACTGGCAGACAGATCCAAAGGCTGACGGGTTAACCCTGACGAAACAGAGCAATCCGGTGAGTAACGCGCAGGGACAGGTGACTGCGACGTTAACCAGCACGGCGGCGGTGAAGGATGTGCAGGTATCGGCAAAGGCGGCGGCGAATCCGTCATGGGTCAAGGCCGATAGCCCGGTAAGCTTTGAGGAGCTGAGCCTCAGTTATCAAGTCACCCGCGTAACGGTGGATGTGGATAAAGACAAGAAGCGCTACAACAACGGTGCCGACAGTTATACCTTCACGGCGACGGTGAAGGATGGGCACGGCAATCTGGTGGTGGGTCAACCGATCGACATTGAGTGGCAGACAGAGCCAACGGAGGCCGGGTTAAAACTGACGAAACAGAGCAATTCGGTGAGTAACGCACAGGGACAGGTCACCGCGACGTTAACCAGCACGGCGGCGGTGACGGATGTGCAGGTGTCGGCGAAAACGGCCAGCCAGCAAACGGCAGTGAAGGCAGCGAGCAAAGTCAGCTTTGTGGAGCTGAGCACCAGCTATTATGTTGCCAGCGTGGCGGTGGATGTGGATAAAGACGAGAAGCGCTACAACAACGGCACCGATACTTATACCTTCACGGCGACGGTGAAGGATGGGCATGGCAATCTGGTGGTGGATCAACCGGTCGAGATTGACTGGCAGACAGACCCCGCGGTGGCCGGGCTAAAACTGACGAAACAAAGCAATTCGGTGAGTAACGCACAGGGACAGGTCACCGCGACGTTAACCAGCACGGCGGCGGTGACGGATGTGCAGGTGTCGGCGAAAACGGCCAGCCAGCAAACGGCAGTGAAGGCAGCGAGCAAAGTCAGCTTTGTGGAGCTGAGCACCAGCTATTATGTTGCCAGCGTGGCGGTGGATGTGGATAAAGACGAGAAGCGCTACAACAACGGCACCGATACTTATACCTTCACGGCGACGGTGAAGGATGGGCATGGCAATCTGGTGGTGGATCAACCGGTCGAGATTGACTGGCAGACAGACCCCGCGGTGGCCGGGCTAAAACTGACGAAACAAAGCAATTCGGTGAGTAACGCGCAGGGGCAGGTCACGGCGACCTTAACCAGCACGGCGGCAGTGGCGGATGTGCAGGTGTCGGCGAAAACGGCCAGCCAGCAAACGGCAGTGAAGGCAGCGAGCAAAGTCAGCTTTGTGGAGCTGAGCACCAGCTATTATGTTGCCAGCGTGGCGGTGGATGTGGATAAAGACAAGAAGCGCTACAACAACGGCACTGACAGTTATACCTTCACGGCGACGGTGAAGGATGGTCATGGCAATCTGGTGGTGGATAAACCGATCGAGATTGACTGGCAGACAGACCCCGCGGTGGCCGGGCTAAAACTGACGAAACAAAGCAATTCGGTGAGTAACGCGCAGGGACAGGTGACGGCGACGTTAACCAGCACGGCGGCGGTGACGGATGTGCAGGTGTCGGCGAAGACGGCCAGTCAGCAAACGGCAGTGAAGGCGGCGAGTAAAGTCAGCTTTGCGGAGCTGAGTGACAGCTATTATGTCGCCAGCGTGGCGGTGGATGTGGATAAAGATAAAGACGAGAAGCGCTACAACAACGGCACCGATACTTATACCTTCACGGCGACGGTGAAGGATGG